>NZ_LEKG01000189.1:0-24342 GCF_001029515.1 Micromonospora sp. RV43
ACCAGCTCCAGGCCCAGCTCGACCAGCTCCGTGCCCGCCAGGAGTAGCGGAAGCCCCGGGAGGGGTCAGGCTCGACCTGACCCCTCCCGGGCTTCCTTGGGCTGCTCAGGCCCGTGGCCGACGACACGTCGTCGGCCACCAGCAGCTCGGTACGCGGCGCGAGCGCCCGGGCCAGCGCCAGCCGCTGGAGCTGACCACCGGACAACCGGGTTCCCTTGTGCCCGATCAGCAGCCCGAGCCCGCCCCCGGCCGCGGCCAGGTCGTGTTCGAGCTGGGCGGTCGAGACCGCTCCGGCGGCGTCCACCTGGTGGCCGAGCGCGATGTTGTCGGCCACCGTGCCGGAGAGCACCCGGGGTAGCTGGCCCACGTACCCGACCTGGTTGGGGCGCAGGAACATCTCCGGCTCGGTGACCGGGTCACCGTTCCAGCGCAGCTCGCCGACGTGGTGCACGATCCCGGCGAGCGCGCGCAGCAGCGACGACTTGCCGGACCCGACCGGGCCGACGACCAGCACCAGTTGCCCGCGCTCGACCACCAGGTCGACGTCGCGGACGGCGAGCGTGCCGTCGGAGTGCAGCGCGCCGAAGCCGGACAGCTCCAGGCGGCGCAGCGGATGCCGGGGCGGCGGCTCGGGCGCGGGCGCGGTGCCCGCGACCAGATCGAGGCCGGGCACCGGCGCCGCGTACACGGCCTCGCCGGTCATCGCCACCGTCCGCTTGGTCCACACCCGCGCCGACGGGTACTGCGACACCAGCGACGCGGTGGTCCACGCGAACCAGCGGGCCGCGCCCAGGGTGGACACGGCCACCAGCGTGGCACCCGCCGACAGCTCACCGGCCAGGTAGAGCGCCCACGCGCCGATCGGCAGCAGGCCGCTGGCGACCGACGGGGTGGACCGGGCCCACACCTGCATGGCGATCTCGCGTCGCTGCCGCTCGCTGCGTACCTCGTCCAGCCGGGCGAGGTGGCGCAGCACCGGGCGGGTGGCGCCGGCCAGCTTCACCGTACGGGCGGCGGACAGCGCGGACACCAGCGCGGTGGCGAACGCGGCGCGCGCCTTCACCGTGCCTGCGGCCGTGCGTTCCAGCCGCGGCCCGAACAGCGTCGCCGCCAGCCCGGACACCACCATCGTGCCGACGAAGAACATCGCCGGTACGAGACTGCCCGTCACCAGCGTCATGGCGACCACGATGACCAGCGAGATGAACTGGTCCATCAGGTTGTCGGCCAGGTGCACCACCCGGTCGGTGTCGCCGCCCTGGGCCACCACCTCGGCCGGGGTGTGCCCGCTGACCCGGCGCGCGCCGGTCTGCCCGTGCACCAGCCGGGCGCTGATCCGCAGCATCTGCCGGATCCACCACTGCGGGAACCACAGGTTCGTCAGGTACGGCAGCGGCAGCACCACCAGCAGCGCGGCCACGATGCCCAGCGCCGGCAGCCACGGGTCGCCGCCGCCGACCAGGTCGGCCCAGAGCCAGGGCAGCACCGCGCCGTCCAGACCGAGCACCGTCATCACGACGAACAGGCCGACCGAGAGCAGGCCGTACCGCGGATCGTTGGTGCCCAGCCGGAAGATCTCCCGCATGGTCCGCGCGGGCGGCGAGGGCGGCGCCGGTGGCGGGTCGGTGCGCGGCACGGCGGCCGGCCGCGTCGAGGGCGGGGCCGGTGTGGCGGGCGCGTCGTCCCAGGCGGGCGCGTCGAGCAGGTCCACACCGCCGCGCCGGGCGCCCACCCCGGCGTACGCCCCGGCGTGGCTGGTGGCGAGCAGCTCGGCGAAGCGGGCCGACTCGCGCAGCGGGCCGGCCTCCAGCACCGCGCCGTCGGCCATCACGACCACCTCGTCGCAGCGGCGCACCGAGGAGAGCCGGTGCGCGATGACGATGCCGATCCGGTCGGTGAGCAGCCGTTCGGTGGCCTCTCGTACGCGGTTCTCGGTGACCGGGTCGAGCCGCGCGGTGGCCTCGTCGAGGATCACCACGTGCGGGTCGCGGACCAGGATGCGGGCGAACGCGACGAGTTGTTCCTGCCCGGCGGAGAGCACGTAGCCGCCGTCGCCGAGCCGGGTGTGCACGCCGTCGGGCAGTTCGGCGATCCAGCCGGCCAGGCCCAGTTCGGCCAGCGCCCGCTCGGCCGCGTCCAGCAGCTCCGGATCGAACAGCGCCACGTTCTCGGCGAGCGTGCCGGCCAGGATCTCGGTGCGCTGCGGCACCACGGCGATCCACCGGCGCAGTTCCTCCACGTCCAGGTCGACCAGGTCGGTGCCGCCGAGGAACACCGTGCCGCGCGGTACCTCCACCGCCCGGGTGAGCACCTTGGCCAGCGTCGACTTGCCCGAGCCGGTCCGCCCGACGAGCGCGTACGAGCGCCCGCGGACGAAGTCGAGGTGGACGTCGCGCAGCGCCGGACCGCGGTCGTCCCCGCCGGACGGGTAGCGGTAGGTGAGCCCGCGCACGGTCAGGTCGCCGTCGACCGGGGCGTCGCCGCCGTCCGGCTCCTGCGGCGATCCGGCGAGCAGTTGCACCCGGCCCCAGGCGCCGAACGCCTGTTGCAGGTGCGGCACCCAGCGGGCGATCTGCTCGACGGTCGCGCCGAACGCGACGGCCAGCAGCCAGATCGCGGTGAGCCGCGCGGCGTCCACCCGGCCGGTGGACAGCGCCCACGCGCCGCCCAGCACCACGCCCGCGACGCCGAGCCCGACCGCACCGGCGGCGACCGCGGTGACCCGCGCGGAGAGCCGGAACACCCGGCCGCACCGGGCGATCACCTCGGCCGCGCGGCGGGCGTAGAGACGCAGCACGTACGGCCGGGCGAGGCTGGTGCGCACGTCGTCCTGCCCGTGCACCGCCTCCTCCATCACTGCGGCGAGGTCGGACCACGCCTCCTCCTCGGCCATCCGGGCCGGGGCGATCCGGGCGGTCGGGCGGCGCAGCGTCACCGCGAGCAGGGAGGTGAGCACGATCATGCCGACACCGGCGGGCCACCAGACGATCAGCGCGCTCACCGTCGCGAGGACACAGACCGCGAGGCCCTGCGCCAGCCGTACGCCGGTGTTCCGCATCTCGGCGGCGACCTGGTAGACGTCGTTGTCGATCCGGTCGAGCAGCTCGCCGACCGGCGTGGTCTCCAGGGTGGGCAGGTCCTGGCCGAGCGCGACCCGGCAGAGCCGCCGCCGCACGTCGGCCGACCAGTCGGCGGTGAGCCGGGCCATGATCAGGCCGATCAGCAGGTCGGTGACGACAGCGGCGACGAGCGCCACCGCGAGCGCGACGAACCACCCGGACGAGCGGTGCACCAGCACCGGCCCGGCCAGCGCGGAGGCGGCCGCCTGGCCGGCGGCGCCGAGCACGATCAGCAGCAGGACCGCCGTCATCCGCCGGGGCGCCGTGGCCCAGAGATCTCGGAGCAGGCGCATGGAAGGTCCTCCGGACTCGGATCGGTGGGGGCGGTGCCCTCACCCTCACCCTTCCGGCGGCCCGGAATCAACCGAATTACCGACCGCTGGTCAGGTCCGGGCGACCCGCCGGACGATGCCGAGCAGCGACTCCTGCACCTCGTCGATCGGCCGCTCCGGCGAGAAGACCAGCCAGTCCACTGCTACCACCAGCCCGACGCCGAACAGCGCCGAACTGGCGGTACGCACGTCCAGGTCGGCGGGCAGGTCGCCGCTGTCCACGCCGGCCTTCACCGTGTCGGCGATCACCGCGACGGCCTCGCCGCGCAGCAGCCGCAGCGTCTGCTGCCACTCCCTGTTGGTCCGCCACATCTCCGAGAGCAGGAGCTGGGCGAAGGCGCGGTAGCGGCGGATGTACTCCAGCTGGGCGCGGACCAGCGCGCCGAGCGCCTCCAGCGGCGGCAGCCCGTCGACGGCGGCCCGGAACTCGGCGGTGAGCAGGCCGATGCCGTGCCGCAGCAGCTCCTCGAACAGGACGGTCTTGGACTCGAAGTTGTAGTAGACGGTCCCCTTGGCCACACCGGCGCGGGCCGCGATGTCGTCCACAGTGGTGGCCGAGAAGCCCTGCTCGGCGATGAGGTCCACCGCCGCCACGAAGAGCCGCTGGCGGGTGTCCTCGCGCCGGCGCGTCCGTCCGTCCGTCACCGGCTCATCCTCACATGGTCAGTTCGGGGTGCAGCTTGGCCGGGGTCAGGCGGCGGGACCGGCGGGTCGCGCCGACGGTGAGCGCCATGGCGCCCAGCCCGAACGCGAGCAGCACCAGCGCGGCGGTGACCACCGGGGCGGTCGTACCGCCGTTGACGGTGTGCCGCAGGCCGTCCACCACGTACGTCATCGGCAGCCAGGGGTGGATCGCCTGGAAGAAGCCGGGCGAGGTCTGCACCGGGTAGGTGCCGCCGGACGAGGTGAGCTGGAGCATCAGCAGCGCCAGCGCGGCCAGCCGCCCGGCCGGGCCGAGCGCCACGCCGAGCAGTTGCATGATCGCGGTGAACGCCAGCGAGGTGAGGGCGAGCAGACCGAACGTGGCCGGTCCGTGCCGCGGGTCGAGCCCGAGCCCGAGCGTCACCACCGTGTAGAGCACAGTGACCTGGGCCAGGCCGATGCCCGCGGCCGGGAGCCACCCGGCGAGCACGACCCGCCAGCCGGGCGCGCCTGACATCACGTGCCGCCGGTTGACCGGCCGCAACAGCATGTACGTGATCATCGCGCCGACCCAGAGCGCCAGCGACAGGAAGTACGGGGCGAAGCCCACGCCGTACGAGCCGGCCGGGTTCTGCGAGTCGCGGATCAGGCCGACCGGGTCGCCGAGCACGCCGGCGCGGGTGGCCGCGTCGTCGTACCCGGGTAGTTTCCGCTCCCCGGCGGCGAGCCCGTCGGCGAGGTCGCCGGCGCCGCCCTCCAGCCGGGTCAGCCCGTCGACCAGGCGGTTGCTGCCGCTGCCGAGCTGGGCCAGGCCGCCGTCGAGCTGGCGGGCGCCGGTGGCGAGCCGGTAGAGGCCGCCGCGCAACTGGTCGGCGCCGGTCGACGCGTCGCCCAGCCCGTCGCGGAGCTTGGCGCTGCCCTGCGCCAGCGTGGTGAGCCCACCGGCCAGCTCGTTGACCTTCGCGCGGGCGGAGGCGACGTCGTCGGCGAGGTGCGGCGCGGCGGCGGCCACCTCGCGGGCGGTCTTCGCCACGTCGGTCATCTGCTTGCGCAACGTGGCCATGTCGGTCTTGTCCAGCGCGGCCACCACTGAGCGGGCCTGCGTGGCGGCCCGGTCGGCGGCCTTGCGGGCGGCGGCGAAGTCCGGGTCGTCGGCCAGTTCGGGGTGTTCCTTCGCGACCGCGTCGAGCCGGTCGCTGACCTCCTCGGCGGTCGCGACCACCTCGGCGGCCTTGCCGGGTAGCGCGTCCAGCCCGGCGGCGAGCTGCTGCGCGCCGTCGGCGACGAGCGTGGCCGCCTTCTCGATCTTGTCGGCGTTGCGGCGCAGCACCGGCTCGTACCTGTCGGCGGCGGCGTTCACGGTCGCGGCCGCGGCCTTGGTCTCGGTGGCGGCGCGCCCGGCGCCGTCGGCGAGCTGGGCGGCGCCGGTCCGCAGCTGGTCGAGGCCGTTGGCGAGCTTGTCCGCGCCCTGGACCGACTGGTTGAGTCCACCGGCGAGCTGACCGGCGCCGTCCTCGGCGTCACCGAGCCCGTCGGCGATCTTTCCCGCGCCCTGCTGGGAGCTGCCGAGCCCGTCGGCGATCTTCCCGGCGCCGTCGGCGGCGCGGCCGGTCTCGGCCTTGGCGTCGGTGAAGCCGATCAGCATCTTGTCGAAGTACGTGGCAGCGGTGCTCTGCGCGGCGGCCGCCCGGATCTCGCTGAACGCCGACCGGGCGAGCAGCCCGGAGAGGTAGTTGGTGGCGTCGTCGTTGACGACCTTCAGCTCGCCCTGCCGGGCCGGGCGGTCCGGTTCCGGGCCGGCGGCGAGCGTGGCGGAGAAGTCCTCCGGGATGGAGAAGACCAGGTGGTAGCGCCCGTCGCGCAGCCCCTTGGTGGCGTCGGCCTGGTCGGTCACGGTCCAGCCGAACACCTTGCGGTCGAGCAGCTTCTCGGTGAGGTCGCGGCCGGCGTGCACCTCGCTGCCGTCACCGGCGGTGGCCGGGCGGTCGGCGTTGACAAGCGCGACCGGGATCCGGTCCATCTTCCCGTAGGGATCCCAGAACGCGTACAGGTAGAGGGCGCCGTAGAGCAGCGGGACGATGGTGAGCACTGCCAGGGCGGCGCGCGGCAGCCGGCCCCGGGTCATCCGGCGCAGCTCGAACAGGGCCAGTCGCAGGACGCTCATGCGGACACCTCGGTGGGCACGGTCAGGGCGGGGACGGGCAGGGCCGGGTCGCCGATGCGGTGCACGGTGGCGGCCACCCCGGGTTCGACGGCGCGGGCGCTGGCGACCACCGCGTACCCCTGGTCGGCGAGGCGTTCCAGCGCGCCCCACATCCACTCCCGCTCGGGGCGGTCGGCGCCGGCGTCCACGTCGTCGGCGACGATCAGGCTGGGGCCGCCGAGGCTGGCGAGCACGAGCCCGAGCACCTGCCGTTCGACCGGGGTGAGGTCGCGGCCGTACCGGTCGGGGTCCAGGGGCGCGTCGGTGAGTCCGGCGCCGGCGATGGCTGCGGCGTAGGCGTCGCGGCGGTAGGCCCGGCGGGCCCGGACCGCGGCCACCGGGACCAGCCGGCGCCGGCGGCGTGGCACCGGCCCGAGCAGCAGCAGGCGTTCGGTGATGTGCTCGGCGACGGTGAGCGTCGGGTCGGGCTCGTGCACGCCCGCCACCTGGCCGAGCGCGGCCGGGCCGCGGCGGCGCAGCTCGCCGTGGTTGTGCGGGAAGCGCCCGGCCAGCGCGAGCAGCAGCGAGGTGCGCCCGCTGCCGGGCGGGCCGGTGACGGCGTGCAGCTCACCGCTCGCGGCGGTGAGGTCGACGTCCCGGTAGACCCAGCCCCGGCGGGTGCGCAGACCCAGGCCGACGGCCTCGACGATGTTCATCAGGACCCCGAATTCCGAACTGACTAGTCAGTATAAAAACATGACCAGCATAGCGCCGGGTGTCCGGTTCGGGACGTCTGGCGGGAGTGATCCTCAGAACAGCACTGTGGCGAGCGTGCCGACCGGGCGGAAGCCGCAGCGCTCGTAGACCCGGCGGGCGGGCAGGTTGAAGTCGTTGACGTACAGGCTCACTGTGGGCGCGACCCGTTCCAGCGCGTCGCGGACCACTGCCGCCATCGCGGCGGCGGCGATGCCCCGGCCGCGCCACTCGGGCGCCACCCAGACGCCCTGCACCTGCGCGGTCCGGCGGGTCACCACTGCCAGCTCCGCCTTGAAGACCACCCGCCCGTCGACGAAACGGGCGTAGGCGCGGCCGGCGCGCACCAGCTCGGTCACCCGCCGCCGGTAGCCGCGCCCGCCGTCCTCGGCCAGCGGCGACACCCCGACCTCCTCGGTGTACATCGCCACCGCCGCCGGGAACAGCAGGTCGACCTCGCTGCCGCGCACCCGCCGCACGTGCGGGTCGGGCGCCACGGCGGGCAGCGCGTCCGTCGCCAGCAGCGGCTGGTTCGGGCGTACGTCCCGAGCCGGCCCCCAGTGCGCGGAGAGGCGGTCCCAGAGCCCGAGCACCGCGTCGGCGCGGCCGACGATCGAGGAACAGAGCCGCTCCTCGGCGCTCAACTGGTCGGCGAACGCGGTCACCGCCGACTCGGACGCGAGCACCGGGGTCAGGTTGCCGCCCAGCCAGCAGATCGACTCCAGGTGCCGGCGGGAGCCGTACCCGAGGATCCGCGCCTCGGCCCGCCACCAGGCCAGCCCGCGTGCCGCCACCCGCTCGGCGACCTGCGCGCCGGCGTACGGGTCGAGGTCGAGCAGCCGCTCGACCGCGCGGCGCTCCGACTCCCCCAGTTGGCGTACCGGCATGGTGAGCACGGCTACCAGCCTGCCAGATCCACCCCGGCGTGCGCGGGCCGACCGGGCACCTGCCGCACGGCGCTCAGCCGGCCGGCACCGGCACCGGTTCGGGTGCGGGCGGCCGGGTCCGGGCGGCCCATCGCACCACAGGCGGCACCATTGCGCCGAGCAGCAGGAACACCACGCCGAGCACCAGCCAGCCGGGCACGCCCCAGCCGATCGCGAGCGTGGTCACGACCACCGGGGCGACCATCGAGCCGAGTTGCATGCCCATCCCGTACGCGCCCTGGTACTGCCCGTGCGCGTGCGCCGGGGCCAGGCCGAAGGAGATGCCCCAGCCGGCCGCCGCGTGCCACAGCTCCCCCACGACGTGCACCAGCGCACCGGCCAGCAGCAGGGGCACCGCGACCGCGACCGGCACGCCGCCACCTGCGGCGAACAGCGCGCAGGCGACAGCGAGCAGGACACCGGCCCGACGGGCGGCCCGGCCCGCGCCGGTCAGGTCCTCGGTGCCCCGCGAGGCGCGGACCTGGAACAGGATCACCACCACGGTGTTGACGAGCAGGCAGACGGAGATCAGCCAGTTCGGCGCTGTGGTGTGCCCGGCGATCCACAGCGGCAGCGCGATGTTGATCAGCGAGAAGTGCATGGACATGAGCCCGTCCAGGACGGTGAAGGCGAGGAACGGGCGGTCCCGCAGCGCGATCAGCCGCGGCCCGTGCGCCGGGGCGGGCATCGGCGGCACCGGCGGGAGCCGCAGCAGCACCGCCGCCGCCAGCACGTACGTGGCGGCGTCGAGCAGGATCAGCGTGACGTACGCGCCGCGGGTGTCGGCGGCGAGCGCGAACCCGGCCAGCACCGTGCCCACCGAGATCCCGACGTTGGTGACAGCGCGCAGGTAGGCGCGGGTACGGACCCGCTGGTCGGGTGGGACGGCGCCGGCGATCAGCGCACCGCGGGCGCCCCGGGTGCCCGCGTCGGCGACCGCCATCAGCACGCCGACGACCAGGAAGCCGGTGAACGAGCGCACGGAGACCAGCGCGGCCGTGCACCCGGCCGAGCCGAGCAACGCGGCCATCTGGAGCCCGCGCGGGCCGAGGCGGTCGGCGAGGTAGCCCATCGGCGTGCTCGCCACCAGGCTGACCAGCGCGGTGAGCGTGAGCGCCACACCGACCTGGGTCACCGAGAGCCCGACCGACCGGGTGAGGAACAGCGCGCTGGCGGTGAGCCAGGTGCCCCGCCCGACGGTGTTGACGAGCGTGGAGAGGGCGAGGGTCCGGGACGGGCCCGGTTCGGGAAGCAGGCGCACACCGGCACCCTAACAGTACGTACGTACGGTTTGCAGCCCGGTTTACGTGACGTCTTGTCGGCGATGCATTGCCGATATATCGTTGATGCATCAGTGATACGACGACAGAAGGAGAGCCCTGATGGGTTTCCATCGACGCATGCACGCCATGCACGACGAGATGCGCCGCCGTGGCGGTTTCGGCTTCCCGCCCGTACCCCCGGGTCCGCCGCCCTTCTCCCCCGGACCCCACGGCCACGGGCGGGGCCGGGGCGGGCGCGGACGCGGCCGGCGGCCGAACGTGCGCGGGGCCGTGCTGGCCCTGCTCACCGAACGGCCGATGCACGGCTACGAGATGATCCAGGAGATCGACTCCCGCACCGGCGGGGNGGCCTGGCGGCCCAGCCCCGGCTCGATCTACCCGACGCTGCAACTGCTGGAGGACGAGGGGCTCATCGCGACGGCCCCCGACTCCGAGGGCGGGCGCAAGCGGTTCGCGCTGACCGAGGCGGGCCAGGCCGAGGCGGCCGGCGCGGCGCAGGCCCCGCCCTGGGCGGAGTTCGCCGAGCAGACCGTCAACAGCTGGCACGACATCCGCGACGCCGGGGCGCAGGCCATGCAGGCGCTGCGGCAGGTCATGACCACCGGCACCGACGACCAGCGCGCCCGTGCCGCCCAGGTGCTCGACGAGACCCGGCGCAAGCTCTACGCCATCCTCGCCGAGTCCGAGTGAGCACCGCCGCCGGAACGGCACGCCGGCCGGACGACGACCGGCGTGCCGTCAGGCGCGGCGCGCGGTGACGAGCAGGTACTCCCAGCGCATCACGCCACCGTCCAGGTGCCGGGCGGCCAGGTCGGTCAGAGCCCGGTCGAGCCCGGCCGTACGCTCCGGATCGCCGGCGTTCGCCCGGTAGACCGCCACAGTGGGCCCGTAACGGGTCGCGAAGAACTCCCGGAACTCCCCCGGCGTGGCGAACCGGTCCACCACCACGGCGTCACGCGCCGACGTGAACGCGTCGACCCGGTCGCCGAACAACTCCCGGACATGGTCCTCGTCGCCCCAGAGCGGGGGCGGCTGCGCGCCCGGCGGCGGTGGCGGCACGTACGGCCGCATGGCCGCGAACAACTGGCCCACGAAGCCCTCCGGAGTCCAGTTGACCAGCCCGATCGTCCCGCCCGGCCGGCACACCCGCAGCACCTCGTCGGCTGCGGCCCGGTGCCGGGGCGCGAACATCACGCCCACACACGACAGCACCGCGTCGAACGCGGCGTCCGCGTACGGCAGCGCCTCCGCGTCCGCCTCCTCCCAGGTCAGCGTCAAGCCCTCCCGCTCGGCCTCCGCCCGCCCGATCGCCAGCAACTCCGGGGTGAGGTCGCCGGCCACCACCTCCGCACCGACCCGGGCCGCGGGCAGAGCCGCGTTGCCGGTCCCGGCCGCCACGTCCAGCACCCGCATGCCCGGCGCCACCCCGGCGGCCCGGACCAGCGTCGCCCCCAGCTCCGGGATCACCTGCGCGGCCACGGCCGCATAGTCCCCCATCGCCCACATCGCGCGGTGCCGGGCCTTCACCGCGGCGTCCTGTTCCCGTTCCTCGATCATCGGTCGCTCCTCACCTGTCGTCCCTGCACAGGACGCTAGGCAGCGGACGACCCGGCCCCCAGTACGAGATCTGTACCGCTCCCGACAGGGCGCTGGCCGGGGTGGCGGGCCGGGCGTAGCGTGCCCGCCATGGGGGCCTCCTACCACCAGTTCTGCCCCGTGGCGAAGGCCATGGAACTGCTCGACGAGCGGTGGACCCTGCTCGTGGTCCGGGAGCTGGTCAGCGGCTCGGAACGATTCAACGAGCTGCGCCGGGGCCTGCCCCGGATGTCACCCACGCTGCTGTCCCGCCGGCTGCACCAGCTCGTCCGCGCCGGGGTGGTGGAGCGGCGGGTCGACGGCGCCGACGTGCGCTACGTCCCGACCGCCGCCGGACGCGAGCTGCGGCCCGTGGTGGAGGCGCTCGGCGCCTGGGGCGTGCGCTGGATCGGCGAGCTGGGCGACGCCGACCTGGACCCGAAGCTGCTGCTGTGGGACATGCACCGCCACGTCGACCATGACGCTGTTCCGCCGGGGCGTACCGTCGTGCGGTTCCGCTTCCGGGACGTGCCCACGACGCAGCGCGACTGGTGGATGGTGATCGCCGCGGGCGAGGCCGACGTCTGCGACAGCGACCCCGGGCACGACGTGACGGTGACCGTCACGGCGGACCTGCGCGCCCTGGTCCAGGTCTGGATGGGCGACCTGGAGTGGGCCGCGGCGCTGCGCGGCGGCGCGGTGGAGGTGGCCGGACCGGAGGCGTTGCGGCGCGCCGCGCCCGGCTGGTTCACCCTCTCCCCCTTCGCCGCCGTGCCCCGGCCCTGAGACGGCGCGTGCGGCCGCCCCCTGCCGGGGACGGCCGCACGACGACGCGAAAAGCAGATCAGTGCACTGTGACAGTGGCGCCGCCCGGCACCAGGTCACGCAGTTCCTCGGGAATCTCGGCGCCCATCTCGTCGGCGATCCGCAGCGCCTCCTCGATCAGCGTCTCCACGATCTGCGCCTCGGGCACGGTCTTGACGACCTTGCCCTTGACGAAGATCTGGCCCTTGCCGTTGCCCGAGGCCACACCCAGGTCGGCCTCGCGGGCCTCGCCCGGACCGTTCACCACGCAGCCCATGACCGCGACACGCAGCGGCACCGGCAGGCCCTCCAGCCCGGCGGTGACCTCCTCGGCCAGCTTGTAGACGTCGACCTGCGCCCGCCCGCAGGACGGGCAGGAGACGATCTCCAGGCCGCGCTCGCGCAGGCCCAGCGACTCCAGGATCGCGTTGCCGACCTTGATCTCCTCGACCGGCGGGGCGGACAGCGAGACCCGGATGGTGTCGCCGATCCCCTCGGCCAGCAGCGCGCCGAACGCCACCGCCGACTTGATCGTGCCCTGGAACGCCGGGCCGGCCTCGGTGACACCGAGGTGCAGCGGGTAGTCGCACTTCTCGGCCAGCAGCCGGTACGCGCGGATCATCACCACCGGATCGTTGTGCTTCACCGAGATCTTGATGTCCCGGAAGCCGTGCTCCTCGAACAGCGAGCACTCCCACAGCGCCGACTCCACCAGGGCCTCGGCGGTGGCCTTGCCGTACTTGGCCAGCAGGCGCTTGTCCAGCGAGCCGGCGTTGACGCCGATCCGGATCGGCACGCCCGCGTCGCCGGCGGCCCGCGCGATCTCCTTGACCTTGTCGTCGAACTGCCGGATGTTGCCCGGGTTCACCCGGACCGCGGCGCAGCCGGCGTCGATCGCCGCGAAGACGTACTTCGGCTGGAAGTGGATGTCGGCGATCACCGGGATCTGCGACTTCCTGGCGATCGCGGGCAGCGCCTCCACGTCGTCCTGCGACGGCACGGCGACCCGGACGATCTGGCAGCCGGACGCGGTCAGCTCGGCGATCTGCTGGAGCGTGGCGTTGACGTCGGCGGTGAGGGTGGTGGTCATGGACTGCACCGAGACCGGCGCGCCACCACCGACCGGCACCGAACCGACCATGATCTGGCGGCTGGCCCGGCGCGGGGCCAGCGGCGGCGGCGGTACGGGGGGCATACCGAGACTGACAGCGGTCACTTCAGGCACTCACCTTGAGAAGAGCGTGATGGGGTTGATGACATCAGCGGTGACTGTGAGCAGCGTGAACGCGCCGCCGATCAGGATCACCGCGTACGTGAACGGCATGAGTTTGAGGTAGTCGACGCGGCCCGGATCGGCGCGGCCGATGCGTGCGTAGAGCCAGGACCGCGCCCGTTCGAACCAGGCGATGGCGATGTGGCCGCCGTCCAGCGGGAGCAGCGGCAGCAGGTTGAACACGCCGATGAAGAAGTTCAGCGACACGAACAGCATGAAGAACACCAGCCAGGCGTTGTTCTCCACGGCCTCGCCGCCGAGCCGGCTGGCGCCGACCACGCTGATCGGGGTGTCCACGTCGCGCTCGCCGCCGGTGATCGCGTTCCACAACGCGGGCACCTTCTGCGGGATGCGCTGCATGGCGTGCGCGGTCTGCACGGCCATGGTGCCGGTGAAGTCGGCGGTGGCGCCGAACGCGGCGACCGGGCCGTACTCGACCCGGGTCGGGGTGCTGGGCGAGAGCGCCACGCCGAGCGCGGAGACCGCCGAGGCGGCGCCCTTCGGGTCGCCCAGCGGCGGACGCTGCACCGAGGCCAGGTCGACCCGCGCCTCGGCCGGCTTGCCGTCACGGACGTAGGCGACGGTGGCCGTGCCGGGCGGGGTGGCCCGGACCACGTCGAGCATGTCGCCCCAGGTGGAGACCGGCTCGCCGTTCACCGCGGTGATCCGGTCGCCGTCCTTGAGCTGGGCCTTCTCGGCCGGGCTGGCCGGGTCGCCGGACTCGCAGGCGCGGGCCGCGTTCTCCACCACCACGCACGGCGCGATGGCGATCACCGCCGGCTCGGCCCGGAAGCCGGCCTCGGTGCTGGGGAACTTCGGGTTCGGCAGCCCCACCGACACCGCGATGATCCAGAGCGCGATCAGGGCCAGGGCGAAGTGGGTGATCGAGCCCGCGGACATCACGATCGTCCGCTTCCACACCGGGTAGCGCCACATGGCGCGCTTCTCGTCCCCCGGCTCGACGTCGTCGTCCTGCGGTGTCATGCCGACGATCTTGCAGAAGCCGCCGAGCGGGATGCCCTTGATGCCGTACTCGGTCTCGCCCCGCTTGAACGACCAGAGCGTCGGGCCGAAGCCGACGAAGTAGCGGGTGACCTTCATCCCGAACGCCTTGGCGGTGAGCATGTGCCCCGCCTCGTGCAGGCTCACCGAGATGAGGATCGCCAGGGCGAACAGCACCACCCCGAGCAGATAGCTCATCGAGCTCCTTCCACCGACCCGACGATGATCTCCTGGGCGTGCGCCCGTGCCCACGACTCGGCGGCGAGCACGTCCTCGACGGTACCTGGTTCGTCGAAATCGGGAGCGTCCTCCAGCACCCGCTGGAGGGTGTCGACGATGCCGAGGAACGGCAGCCGGCCCGCGACGAACGCGGCCACGCACTCCTCGTTCGCCGCGTTGTAGATCGCCGGGCGGCAGCGCCCGGCCTCCCCCGCCGCCTTGGCCAGCGCGACAGCCGGGAACGCCGCGTCGTCGAGCGGGAAGAACTCCCACGTGTGGGCGGTGGTCCAGTCGACAGCCGCGGCGGCGCCGGGTACGCGGTCCGGCCAGCCGATACCCAGCGCGATGGGCAGTCGCATGTCCGGCGGGCTGGCCTGGGCGAGCGTGGACCCGTCGGTGAACTCGACCATCGAGTGGATCACCGACTGCGGGTGGACCATCACCTCGATGTCGGCGTACGGCACGTCGAACAGCTCGTGCGCCTCGATCACCTCCAGCGCCTTGTTGACCATCGTGGCGGAGTTGATCGTGACGACCGGGCCCATGTTCCAGGTCGGGTGCGCCAGCGCCTGCTCCGGCGTCACGGCGGTCAGCTCGTCGCGCCGCCGCCCCCGGAACGGGCCGCCGCTGGCGGTGACCACCAGCCGCCGCACCTCGCCCCGGGCGCCGCCGCGCAGGCACTGCGCCAGCGCCGAGTGTTCGGAATCGACCGGGACGATCTGCCCCGGTCGCGAGACGGCGGCCTTGACCAGCGGGCCGCCGGCCACCAGGGACTCCTTGTTGGCAAGCGCGAGGGTACGACCGGCGTGCAGCGCGGCCAGCGTCGGCGGCAGGCCCAGCGAGCCGACCACGCCGTTGAGCACCACGTCGCACGGCCACTGCGCCAGCTCGGTCATCGCGTCCGGCCCGGCCACGATCTTGGGCAGCTTGAAGTCGCCGGTGGCCCAGCCACGCCGGCTCGCCTCGGCGTAGAACGCGAGCTGAAGATCCTGCGCGGCGGACGCGCGGGCCACGCCGACCGCCTCCACGCCCAGCTCCAGCGCCTGCGCGGCGAGCAACTCCACGTTGCCGCCACCCGCGCCGAGGGCCACCACCCGGAAGCGGTCCGGGTTGCGCTTGACGATGTCGATGGCCTGGGTGCCGATCGAGCCGGTCGAGCCGAGCAGCACGAGATCTCGGGGAGTGGTCACCGGACCATTGTTCCCCAGCGCCTCACCCCGGTTCGTCCCGGAGTGCCCGGCGGCATGATCGACTCCACTTCGCCGAGGTGGCGGCATCAGGGTTGCCGCGATGCCGCCACTTCGGCGAGCCGGTGTCGATCACGCCTGCGGCGCCTCCTCGTCGAGCAGGTCGGCCGGGTCGACGCGGAACTCGACCTTCGGGCCGTTGGTCTCCGGCAGGAGATCGAGAGCGAGCTGCGCGGTCCAGGGCTCGTCGTACCAGCGGAGCACGTCGAACGACGGCTCGGCGGGCTGCGGTGCCGGCTCGGGCGCGAATGCGGCCTGGACCATCGGGCTCACCCCCTCAGCGGGTAGTCGTGCTACCCCTCACCTAGCGGCGCTGCCCCGATCCGCCCTGCTCGCACACGTTGTCCGTCCCCACCGCCACTCCCGTTGATCATGAGGTTGGCGGCGTCGGCGGTCCGATTTGTCGCCGCCAACCTCATGATCGCCGGGGCGGGGGCAGCTCCGCCGAACGGTCAGGCGGGGCGCTCCAGGACGAAGGTCTCCAGTTCGACGCCGCCGTACCAGTCGGTGCGCACACCCGCGTGCGTCATGCCGAGGCGCCGGGCCACCGCCATCGACGGGTCGTTCCCGGCCATCACCACCGCGTACACCCTCGGGGTTCCGGCGGCGAACTCGCGCTCCAGCACCGCGCGGGCCGCCTCGGTGGCGTAGCCACGGCCCTGGGCGTCGGGGTGCAGGTGCCAGCCGACCTCGATGTCGTCGGTCAGGGTGACGCCGTCGCGTCCCGGCAGCGGTTTGAGCAGGATGCTCCCCGCCACCGGCCCACCGTCGCGCGGCTCGATCGCCCACAGGCCCCACCGGCCGCCGTACGGCGTCCAGCGTTCGTGCCACATCCGGACCCGCTCGCGCGCCTCGGACGGGTCGGTCATCCGCCCCTTGCCGCCGCCCAGCCAGCGCATCACCTCGTCCCGGGAGTAGATGTCGTAGATCCGGGCCAGGTCGTCCGGCGACTCGGTCCAGTCCCGGAGCACCAGCCGGTCAGTCGTGGCGATCGTCATGCCGCCGGATCGTAATGCGTGGCGCGGGGGCGTACGGGGAACGAGAGGGCGATGGGCGACGGGTGGGAACGGACCAAGCGGATCACAGCGGCGGCGTTCCGGCCGGTCCGCGGCCGGGACCTGTCGCTGCACGCCGCCGCGATCACCTTCTACGGCGCGATCGCCGTGGTGCCGGTCGCGTTGCTGGCGATCTGGCTGACCGGGCTGCTCGCCGGGGCGGACCGGGTGCGGCGGCTGACCGGGTACGCGATCGACACGCTGCCCACCGAGATCGGCGCCCACCGGGCGGCGGCCGCGCTCGTCGAGGCCGGTCTGGGGCTGACCCCGCTGCTGGCGCCGGCCCCGGCGCTGCTGCTGTCGATCCTGCTCGGGCTGCCGCTGACCACCCGGCTGGTACGCCAGGGCGGCTGGGTCGGCGCGCTCGGCGTGGTGCTGTCGTTCCTGGCGGTGTGGCTGGTGCTCACACCGGTGCTGATCTGGGTGTTCCGGGTGGTCGGCCCGGCTTCCCCGGACTGGCTCGCCACAGTGGCCCTGGGCTCGTTCACCGCGGCGAACCTGTCCGGCTTCCTGCACGGCTTCGTGCTGTTCTGCTCGCTGCCGCTGGACCTGGGCGTGCCGTTCGGCGGCTTCGACGAGATCGGCGGCGGCGTGGCGGTGCTGCTCTGGCTGTACCTGTTCCACGTGATCGTGTTGTCCGGCTACTCCGCGACGCTCGCGGCGAGCCGGTGGCGGGCCGCCCGGGTGGCGGCCCGCGCCTGACGGCTGCGGGTCAGCGTCGGAACGGGCCGCGCACCTCGTACGTGATGCCGCCGGTCCCGGCCCGGGCGCCGCTGGTGCCGCGCTGCGAGGAGAAGTAGAGGCGGCTGCCGTCCGGCGAGAACGCCGGCCCGGTCAGCTCCGACCCGGACTGCCCGAGCAGCCGCAGGAACGGGGTCACCACACCGGCCGGCGTGATCACGTTGATCTCCATGTTGCCGCCGTCCTCGGCCACGTAGAGGTCGCCTCCCGCGGTGCCGGTGATGTTGTCGACGCCGGTCAGCGGCGCGGCCCCGGCCGGCACCAGCGAGTCGTCGTACGCGAGGTCGAGCCGCTGGTTCACCGCGTCGTACGCCCACACCCGGTTGTCGCCCTTGGTGGTGAACCAGCAGGTGTCGTCGGCGTACCAGCAGCCCTCGCCGCCGTCGAACGTCTGCGCCGCGCCCACCTGGTAGCGGGTGGGCACCGGGAACCCGTCGCGGTCCGGCAGGTCCCGCCAGGTCACCGGCCCGGTCACCTGGCCGTCCGGGGCGCAGAGCACCTGCACCCGGCCGGTGCGCAGGTCGCCCCAGGTGTCCGGGACGAACCGGTAGAAGCAGCCGTCCCCCTCGTCCTCGGTCAGGTAGACCACCCGCCGCACCGGGTCGCAGGCCGCCGCCTCGTGCTTGAAGCGGCCCATCCGGGTCCGCTCCTCGCCGGACCGGCCGCCCTCCGGCCAGGTCTCGAAGACCCGGCCCAGCGGCACCTCCTCGCAGGACAGCCACGTCCCCCACGGAGTCGGGCCACCGGCGCAGTTGACGTTCGTGCCGCCGAGGATCCGGTACGCGGCGGCGATCGCGCCGTCGGCGGCGAACCGCACCGCCGAGGCGCCGCCG
Organism: Micromonospora sp. RV43; assembly: GCF_001029515.1. Lineage (NCBI taxonomy): Bacteria > Bacillati > Actinomycetota > Actinomycetes > Micromonosporales > Micromonosporaceae > Micromonospora > Micromonospora sp. RV43. The sequence continues at coordinate 17,948 of NZ_LEKG01000189.1, forward strand.
ACGAGCGGCACCTCCGAGTTGGAGACGTAGATCCAGCCGTCGCCGGCCGGGAAGCAGGCGCCGCCGTCGGGCGCCGGGTGCCAGGTGTACGAGGTGCCGGCGACGCGCTGCCCGGAACGCGCGATCACCCGGCCGGTGAAGCCGGCCGGCAACTGGAGGCCGTTGGCGTCGGCGGCCAGGAGGTCGCCGTACGGGCCGGGGCCGGGCTGGGCGGGCTGGGCCGGGGCGGCAGCGGCGGCCCAGAGACCACCGGCGAGAGCGGCGGCGCCACCGGCGGCTGTGGCACGCAGGACGGTACGACGATCCATCGGGGATTACCTCCCGGAGGCGGTGGGTGTCCCGTCGACGGTAGGACGGAAATGCATCGACAACTGCCACTATAGGGTGAACGCCCGGTGACTGCCGTCCGGCCGTCAGAGGCCCTCGACGTACCGCTTCGCGTCGGCGAGCGACATGTGCGTGTGCTCCCGTACCACCTTGATCGCCTGGATCTTCTTGCCCCGGTACAACAGCCGCGCGGCCTCGGCCCGCACCGCCTCGTCGACGCCCTTTCCGGGCGCCGGAGGGCCGGGCGGCCAGGATCCGCCGGCCGCCAGCGCGTCCACCGCCCGCTTCGCGTCCAGCAGCGACAGCCCGGTCTGCTCGCGCAGCACCTTGACCGCCTCGACCGTACGCCCCGCGCGGGCCAGCCGGAGCACCTCGGCCTGCCCGTCGCCGGCCGGGCGATCAGGGGCGACCAGGTCCCGGGGACGGTCGCGCCGCAGCACGAGCAGGAGCAGGAGCACCACCACGACGAGCGCCACCGCGAGCGCGATCTGAACAGCCGGGGACATGCCCGGAACGGTAGCGCCCCGCCGCGAACCCTCCCGTCCGGGACGGCCCGCCGCTACGCTCCGCGGCATGAGCGAACGCACCGAGCGAAGCGAGGGCCGTGAGCGCATGCCCGGCCGGCACTCCATGAGCGACGCGAGTGAGCTGCCGTCCCGCGCCGACGTCGTGGTGGTCGGCGCCGGACACAACGGCCTGGTCTCGGCGATCCTGCTGGCCCGCGCCGGCCTGGACGTGCTGGTGCTGGAGGCGTCAGCGGTGATCGGCGGGGCGACCCGCACCGAGAACCCGTTCCCGAAGGTGCCGGGACTGCGTCACTCCACCGGGTCGTACCTGCTCGGGCTGATGCCGCCGGAGCTGCTGGCCACGCTCGACGTGACCATCCCGGTGCTGCGCCGCGACCCGCACTACTTCCTGCCCACGCCGGGCGGGCTCGGCTCGCCGTACCTGCTGGCCGGCAGCGACGTGGCGGCGAGCCGGCGGCAGCTCGCGGAGATGTTCTCCCCCGCCGACGTCGCCGCCGACGACGCGCTGCACGCCGAGCTGGCCCAGCTGCGGGAGGACCTCGCCCCGGCGTGGCTGGCCGAGCCGCTGCCGGTCGAGGAGACCGCCGAACGCTACGTGCGGCCCGCGCTGCGGCAGGTCTTCGTCGACCTGGTGCGCGGCTCGGTGGCCGACCACCTGGCCCGCTTCGACTTCCGCTCCGAACTGCTGGTCAGCATGTACGCGGTCACCGACGGCCTGTCCGGGCTCAACGCCGGCCCGGACGATCCCGGAACGGGTCACAACTTCCTGGTGCACAACATGTGCCGGCTGCCGGGCGCGGACGGCACCTGGATGATCACCCGGGGCGGCATGGGCACGGTGTCCCGCACGTTCGCCGAAGCCGCCGAGCGCGCCGGGGCGCGGATCGTGGCCGACACGCCGGTCACAGCGATCCGGCTGGCCGGAGGCGCCGCCGTCGGGGTGACGCTCGCCGACGGGCGGGAGGTGGACGCCTCCGTGGTGCTCGGCGCCTGTGACCCGTACCGGCTGATGGAGCTGCTGCCCGACGGCGCGCTCCCGGCCGAGCTGGGCGCGCGGATGGCGGCGGTCCGCCGACCCGGCACCACGCTCAAGCTCAACCTGGCGCTGACCGGGCTGCCGCGCTTCTCCTGCCTGCCGGACGACGCGCCGAGCCCGTTCGGGTCGACCATCCACCTGCTGCCCGGCTCGGCCTCACTCGTCGGCGACGGCGGCGAGTCGCCGATGGCGGCGCTGCGCGGCATGTGGGCAGACGTGCGGGCCGGGCGGCTGCCGGAGGAGCCGACGATCGAGTGGTACCTGCACACCACAGTCGACCCGTCGCTGTCCGACGACGCGGGGCACCACTCGTCGGCCCTGTTCGTGCAGTCGGTCCCCTACGAGCTGGCCGGCACCACCTGGGAGGCGGCGCTGCCCGGCTACGTGGAGCGGCTGATCGCGATCTGCGAGCGGTACGCCCCGGGCGCCGGTGACCTGGTCGCGGACGCGGTGCCGCTGCCGCCGCCCGGCATCGAGGCGCACTTCGGCATCACCGGCGGGCACATCCACCACGTCGACAACACGGTGTCGTTCACCGACCGGATGCCGTACGCCACGGGGGTGGACGGCGTGTACGCGGGCAGCGCGGGCTGCCATCCGGCGGGCAGCGTGATCGGCGCGGCCGGGCACAACGCGGCCCGCCGCATCCTCGCCGAGATGTAAGGAAGGGCCCCTTATTAACGCCTCCGGTAGAGGAAGGGCCCCTTCTTAACAACCGCCTCAACAACCGCTCACGGCGTCTCGGGCGCCTCCTGGCCGGCGGGCGGGAGGTCGCCCGGCCCGCGCACCAGGTAGACGCCGACCAGCAGCAGGTACGCCAGCAGGCTCAGCACCGGGTCGACGAACACGATCGCGAACGCCACCAGGTAGAGCAGCGGACCGAGGCGGAACCGGCGGGCCACCGCCCGCGCCAGCCTCGGGTCCAGGCCCGGTTGCAGCAGCCCGCGGCGGCGCGCCCACCACCAGCTCAGGTTGAAGAACAGCGCCTCACCGAGCACCACGCCCGCGTACAGCGCGGCGGTCAGCCGCTGGTCGCCGACGGTGCCGCGCAGGTTGTCCGCGAGCAGGTCCGCGGTGAACGGGATCGCCGCCACGAACATCAGCAGCAGCAGGTTCAGCACCAGCAGCATCTGGTCGACCCGGCGGACGTAACGCCACATGTTGTGGTGGGTCAGCCAGACCTGGCCGACGATGGCGAACGTGATCACGTACGCCAGGTAGGCGCGCCACTCGTGCAGCAGGGCGGCCGGCAGCCCGTCGTCCTGCGGCGTGTCCGGGTCGAACGACAGCAGCTCGACGGCCATCAGGGTGAGCACGATGGCGATCACCGCGTCGCTGAACGGCTCCACCCGGGAGGCGTCGCGCGCCATCTCGTTGCCGCGCCCGAACCGGTACGCCGGTTCCCTGTCCGCACCCGTCACGCCGCCCCCCTCACGACAGATGGTCGCGTACCGGGGACGGCGGACGGGGCGGAACTCGTCAGATGGCCGCTTCCCCGGCCGGCGCCGGGGTCTCCGCGTCGGCGCGGTGCGCGCGGATCTTGTGCCCGACGCTGGTCAGGCAGCGCCCGCTGGCCAGGTCGAACTTCCAGCCGTGCAGCTGGCAGGTGAGCTGGTCGCCGTCGACGATGCCGAACCGGCTCAAGTCCGCCTTCAGGTGCGGGCAGCGCCGCTGCACCACCCAGCCGTCGAGCGTGATGTCCTCGGCGTCGACCGCCCGCTCGTGCTCGTCGTACCAGCCCTCGGCGTACTGGAGGCGCTCCTCGGACAGGCACTTGAAGAAGGCGTAGACGAACTCGTTGTACTGGCCGATGCGGGCCGCGGAGAAACGGCAGGACAGGAAGAGGGAGTTGACCCAGTCCACCTCGCCGATGTGCAGCAGGTGCTCGATCAGCGCCCGCTCGGTACGGAACCGGTAGCGGACCTTCTCGTCCGCGTACGGCCGGACCTCCTTGCCGGGGAAGTCCACCACGATGGATTCGACGCTCTCGCCGTCGTAGCCGACGAGGTCGAAGCGGACCGGCCCGCCGACGCCCTTGGCCAGGTAGATCGACGCATCGAGCAGCGGCTCGACCCGGCGCTTCATCTCGCCGAGCACGTCGACCTCGGGGTGCCGCCAGGACGCCTTCTCGGCCTCGATGACGCCGCGCTTGCGCTCCCGCATCTCCTCCAGGTGGGCGACCTTGTTCGCGAAGAACTCCTCCACCGGCACCGGGTGGGTGGTGGTCGCGCCCTCGGTGGTGATCTCCGAGACGCTGCCCGGCAGCAACACGATGCCGTTGGTGCCGCCGACCTTGGCGTACTCGGCGAGGAACACCGACTGGTCGGGGAAGATGTTGCCCTCGTCGCCGAAGATGTCGTTGAACTGCCACAGCTCGTCGTCGAGGAAGCACGGCGGGCCGGCGATCGGGAAGACGTGGTCGGCCTTCAGGTCGTCGATGTAGCGCCAGGTGCGGTCGAACTGCCGGTCCCGCTTCTGCTTGCCGAACGCGGTCTTCGCCGCCTGCGGCAGCTCGTAGACCATCGGGTACCAGATCGCGCCGGAGAACTGGAGCATGTGCGCGTGCACGTGGCCCAGCTCGGCGAACACGCTGAGGTCGGTCGGGCGGGCGTCGTTCTGGTTGAGCAGCCGGACGCCGTCGTACTCGACCCAGAGCGAGGAGTCGCCGATCGGGCCGTCGGTCGGGCTGGTCAGCGCCTGGATCATGATCTTCAGGCCGCCGGGCAGCTCCACGACCTGCTCGTTCGGGGCCTTGAGGAACTTGGTGAAGCCCAGCTCCCGGAACTCGTCCTCCATCTCCGAGGTGGGGAACTCGGGCAGCAGGACGGTGGCGTCCTTCGACACGAAGTCACGCAGGTGCTTCGCGTCGAAGTGGTCCCGGTGCAGGTGCGACACGTACAGGTAGTCGACCTGGCCGAGGGTCGCCCAGTCGAGCAGGGAGTTGTCCGGGAAGGGGAACCACGAGGCGAAGTAGGCGGGGTTGACCCACGGGTCGCACAGGATGCTGCCCGCGGCCGTGTCGATCCGCATGCTGGCATGCCCCGTACCGGTCACTCGCACCGCAGTCCTCCTCAAAAAGGCATCAAGGTGTACGTCAAGACGCTACCGGAGGCAGTGTGCTCGCCGTCCCGCGACGCCGGTAGTGGCCAACCGCCCCCACCGGTACGGGACCAACGACCCGGGCCGTGCCGCCCGCCCGCTGTCGCCCGCCCGGGTCATCCCCGGCACAGGAGGTCGGACCCTGCGCCGGGCCCGGTTCGGGCCGTGCCAGACTGATCGGAGATCCGATCGCGAGGGAAGGACCGACAGTGGCAGGAGACGAGCCGGTAACCGCGCCAGATCAGCACAAGCCCGGACACCGCAAGTCCGGACGGATCGGTGCGGTGCTGTCGGCGGTGGCTTTGGTACTGATGGCGCTCTGCGGGATCGAGGAGGGCCGGGTGGAGCACATCTGGCTGTTCGGGATCGCCGGACTGCTGATCGCCATCGTCATCGGCGACGCCGTGCTGCGCCGCAACGGCCTGCGGTCCTGACGCGCGGCGCCCACGGTAGTGCGCGAAGGGCCCCGCCCCCTCACCGGGGGGCGGGCCCTTCGTCGTCTCGGGAGCCGGGGTCAGCGGCCGAGCAGGATGTCCTGCACGTCCTTGAGCGCGGCGTCGACCTCGGCCTCGAAGTAGCCACCGGGCACCAGCCCGAAGCGCAGCGTGTCGAGTTCCTTGGGGTTCACCGGCATCGGGTTGCGCCCCTGCATACCGCCGAGCAGCGTCTCGAAGAACCGGTCGACCTGGTCCGGGTCGTACCCGCTGCCGAACCGCCGGGCCTGGAAGCTGCGCCGGATCTGGTCGACCCGGTGCAGGTCGCTGCCGGGCGGGCCGGCCATCGGCGGCCCCACCATCGGCGGACCGGCGACCGGCGGGCTCACGAGCGGCGGGCCGGTCATCGAGGGGCCCGGGCCGTAGCCCTGGTCCGGCGGCCCGTAACCCGGGTCCGGCGGGCCGTAGCCGGGCTCCGGTGCGCCGTAACCCTGCTGCGGCAGCGCCGGCGGACCGCCGGGGCCACGACCGCGCAGCTCACGCTCGGGCATGCGGATCTCGGCGGTCATGTCGGCACGGGCACGCCGGCCGGCCTCGAACCCGTCGAAGCGCTCCTCCTGGCCGTACCCACCGGGGCCGTTGTCCGGGGGACCGTAGCCGCCCGGGCCGTTGTCCGGCGGACCGTACCCACCGGGACCGCTGTCCGGCGGGCCGTAGCCGCCGGGGCCGTTGTCCGGCGGGCCGTAGCCACCAGGGCCGGGCGGAAGGCCGCGCGACGGCGGGCCGCCGTGCCCCATCGGCGCGCCCGGGCCCATCGGGCCGGGGCCACCCGGGCCGCGGGGGCCGTCGTAGCCACCGCGCGGGCCGTCGTAGCCACCGGCGAACGCGCCGGTCGGCTCGTCGTAGCGGTTGCCGTAGCGGTCGGCGGGCGGGCCGGGCTGGGCGGGCATCTGCCGGGGCGGCATCGGCGGC
>NZ_LEKG01000018.1:0-60112 GCF_001029515.1 Micromonospora sp. RV43
GCGGGCATGTTGGCTGGAAGCGGGCCCGCGGCGGGAAGATCGGGAGTCGGCGGGCCGCCGGTACGCGGAGGCGGCCAGACAGCGGTACCCGGCGGTTCCAGGTCCCCCACGGAAACCCGATCGTCCGCGTCGGCCGCTGGGTGCTCGCCGTCCGGCGGGTTCACCGTCCGGGGCGTGGCGGGATCCGTGTCCCCAGGGAGGCGGCGTGGACCGGCGGGGCGCTCCGGCGCGTCGACCCCGTCGTCCGGTGTGGGCAGCCAGCCCCCGACCCGGATCCCGGTACGCGCGATGTCGTCCTCAGCCACCGACCCTCCCTCGGCCACCGGCGGCGAGCGGCCCGGCCCCGTGGCTCGCCGTAGGGAGGATGACACAGAACGCGATCTTGCAGAAGGCATCAGCCCTCGCAATTCCCACGCCTGCCCGGCGCCGACCATCCCAGCAGGACAGATCTTGGAGGATTTCCGCCCCCACAGGGGCCATTCCGTGCCAAGATCTCCCGTACCCAGCCACGGCGGACCGCGCCCACCCGAGACCGTCGGGTCGATCATGAAGTTGGCGGCGGCAAAACGGGCATCCAAGGCCGCTAACTTCATGATCGACGCGTGTCAGCGGGCCGGCGGGGCGGCGGGTCAGCGGCGGGTGCGGCGTTCGAGGCCTCGGGTGGGGTGCCAGCTCTCGATCACGAGGTGGTCGGGTGGGTCGCCCACCCGGGTGAGCACCACCTCGGTCAGCTCGATCCGGAAACTGTGCGAGCCGTCCTCGGCGGGCGGCTCCTCGTGCGCCCGGCCGGCGATCTTCGCGTCTCCGTCCCAGGTGGACGGGTCGTCCGGCGGGGCGTCCTCGGTCGGGCTGTGCAGCGCCACCCGGGGATCGCGTCGCAGGTCGAGCGCCTTGACCGCGCCGGCCATGCTGCCCAGCCGCAACTGCCCGTCGTCACCGAAGTCGAACTCGGTGCCGCTGATCCGCGGCGAGCCGTCCCGCCGCAGTGTCGCCATCGTGCCGTGCTTGCGGACCGCGAAGCGGGCGCGTACCCGCGTCGCGAACTCGGGCTCGGCCGCCACCAGGTCGGACCACCATGTCATACGCCCGAGTGTGTCCGGAAAACCTGACAACCCGCGGCACATTTCCCAGCGGACTCAGCCCACCTGGAAACCGAGCGCCTGGGCCAGCATCACCGCCTGCTCGGCGTCGATCCGCGCGCCGGAACGCTGCACCGCCGTCGGGTCGAGCGCGGACAGGTCGCTGCCGCGCAGGTCGGCCCGGATCAGCTTGGCGGCGTGCAACTGGGCGCCGGAGAGGTCCACGCCGGTCAGCGTCGCGCCGGTCAGGTCGGCGCCGGTCAGGTCGACCTCCCGCATCCGTACGTCGGTGATCCGCGCCCCGCGCAGGTCGGCGCCGGCGAGCGTGACGAAGGACCAGTCGCCCCGGTCGACCCGCAGCGGGCGCAGGTCGCAGCGGTCGAACGTGCTGCCGACCAGCTTGCAGCCGGTGAACTCGGCCTCGAAGAGGTTGCACTTGCTGAACGAGCACCTGGTGAACGCCGAGTCGGTGTGCCGGGAGGCGTTGAACGCCACGTTGCCGAACACGCAGTCGGTGAAGACAGCGCCCCGGCTGACCGCCTCGGTCAGGTCGACGTGGAAGAACTCGCATCGCACGAAGTGCCGGTCGGCCAGCTCCTCGGCGTACCAGTCCTGCTGGCGGTAGGTGACGTCCTCGACCGGCTCGGGCATGCCACCGACCCTAATGACACTTCCGGGGCCGAGGTACCTGCGGGTAGGTTCGCGTCGTGAGTGTCACGGTGAGCACCGATCCCGGCCACGTCGGCTTCGATTCCGCCCGGCTGGGGCGGATCGACGAGCACTTCGCCCGGTACGTCGACGACGGCCGGCTCGCCGGCTGGCAGATCGTCGTCAGCCGCCGGGGCGAGGTCGCCCACTCCTCGACGTACGGGCTGCGGGACCGGGAGGCCGGTACGCCGGTCGAGGCGGACACGCTGTGGCGCATCTACTCGATGACCAAGCCGATCACCTCGGTCGCGGCGATGATGCTCTGGGAGGAGGGCCGGTTCGAGCTGAACGACCCGGTCAGCCGCTGGCTGCCGGAGTTCGCCGACGTACGCGTCTACGACCGGGGTTCGGTGCTCAAGCCGTACACCGTGCCGGCGGTCGAGCCGATCCGGATCTGGCACCTGCTCACCCACACGGCCGGCCTGACGTACGGCTTCGCCCAGGTCTCGGTGGTCGACGGCCTGTACCGGGCGGCCGGCTTCGACCTGGGCGTGCCGGCGGGCGCGGACCTGGCGGCGGCCTCGGCCGGGCTGGCCCGGCTGCCGCTGCTGTTCCAGCCGGGCACGAGCTGGAACTACGGCGTCTCCACCGACGTGCTGGGCCGCCTGGTCGAGGTGATCTCCGGGCAGTCGCTGGACGCGTTCTTCGCCGAGCGCATCCTGGGCCCGCTGGGCATGACGGACACCCGCTGGTGGGTGGACGCGGCGGACTCCAAGCGCCTGGCCGCCCTCTACGCCCCGCACCCGGCCACCGGCCAGGCGGTACGCGCCGACGTAGTGGGCCGGGCCGCGCTGGCGGAGCCGACCTGGCACTCCGGCGGCGGCGGGCTGGTCTCCACGGCGGCCGACTACCACCGGTTCACCCAGTTCCTGCTGCGCGGCGGCGAGCTGGACGGGGTCCGCCTGCTCGGCCCGCGCACGGTGCGCTTCATGACCCGCAACCATCTGCCGGGCAACCGGGATCTGGCCTCGTTCTCGCCGGAGGGCTTCGCCGAGACGATCCTCGACGGGATCGGCTTCGGGCTGGGCTTCGCGGTGGTGCTGGACCCGGTGCCGTCGCGGGTGCCGAGCAGCGTCGGCGAGTTCTACTGGGGCGGCCTGGCCAGCACCGCGTTCTGGGTGGACCCGGTGGAGGAGGTCACCGCGCTGCTGTTCACCCAGCTGATGCCGTCGAGCACGTACCCGCTGCGCAGCCAGTTGCGCCAGCTCGTCTACTCGGCGATCGTCGACTGAGCCGGTTCGGCGGAACTCCCGCCGCCCGCCTGTGGGCTGCCTAGCCTGTGAGGCATGAGCGACATCGTCGTGTTCGGCGCCGGCGGGACGGCGGGCTCGCGGATCGCGGCTGAGGCGGTCGAGCGGGGGCATCGGGTGACAGCGGCGGTGCGGCGTCCGGAGGCGGTCGGCTATCTACCCCCCGGCGTACGCACGGTGACCGGCGACGCCACCTCGGCGCGGAGCGTACGCGAATTGGCCGAGGATGCGGACGTGCTGGTGGTGGCCATCGGCGGCGGCGAGCGCGAGTTGTGGCGCGACGCCGCGCGGACGCTGGTCGACACGCTGCGTGAGTTGCCCGACCCACCTCGGGTGATCCATGTCGGCGGCGGCTCGACGCTGCTCACGCCGAAGGGCACCCGTTACCTGGACGAGCCGGACTTCCCGGAGGAGTACCGGGACTCGGCGCACGGCCAGGCCGACGCGCTGGAGTTCTACCGCACCAGCGCGGACGGGGTGACCTGGACGTACGTCTCGCCGCCGCCGCTGGAGTTCCACCCGGGTGAGCGGACCGGGCACTACCGCACCGGCACCGACCAGCCGGTGACCGACGCGCAGGGCCGGTCGGTGCTCACCTACGAGGACCTGGCGGTGGCGATCGTCGACGAGATCGAGAATCCCCGGTTCGGCAACGCCCGCTTCACCGTCGCGTACTGATCCGGCGCGTACTGCTTCAGTCGGCCAGCCGGGCGGGGAAGCCGCCGGTGGCGATCGGACCCCAGGACTCGATCGTGACGCGGATCAGTGACTTGCCCTGGGCGACCATCGCCGACCGGTACTCGTCCCAGTCCGGGTGCTCGCCGGAGATGCTGCGGAAGTACTCGACGAGCGGCTCCAGCGCCTCGGGCAGGTCGAGCACCTCGGCCACGCCGTCGACCTGCACCCACGGGCCGTTCCAGTCGTCGGAGAGCACGCACGCGGAGACGCGCGGGTCGCGGCGGATGTTGGCGACCTTGGCGCGTTCGGGATAGGTGGAGATGACCAGGCGGCCCTCGGCGTCCACGCCGCACGCCACCGGGGAGGACTGCGGGCGCCCGTCGGAGCGGGTGGTCATGAGCACGACGTGGTGGCGGGGGCGGAGGAACTCGATCAGGGCGTCCCGGTCGACCCGGGTGTTCTTCGCGATGCTGCGTGCCATGCCCTCGGTTCTACCAGGCCGGCCGGTCGATCTCAGCGCGGACGCCCGGCGGCCCGCTGCGCCGGGACCTGCTCCGGCACGCGCGGGCGGGCCGAGGGCCGCCAGGCACGGCCGTTGGCGTAGATCACCCGGAAACCGAGGTACGCGGCGAGCGGCGCCCAGTGTGCCGAGCGCATCCGCACCTCGGCGGCGTTGTGGCGCTGACCGTTGGCGAGCACGTCGAGCAGCACCGTCTCGAAGGCGGCCGACTCGACCCAGTCGACCTCGCGGGTGAAGCCGCAGATCAGCGCCGCGCCGGTGACGTCGAGGAACTCGCGCAGCGTGGCGTCGGAGGCGCGCAGCACCGAGCAGCTGCCGAAGTAGAGGCGGCGGCCCTCGCAGCGGCCGGCCATCCGCTCGGCCACGTCCGACAGCTCGACCGAGTCCCAGTCGGTGAGGCAGAGCCGGCTCGGCTCGCCGTGCATGGCGAAGAAGCCCACCCGGTGATCCGCGTACTGCTTGAGCAGCCACCTGTCGACGAAGTAGAACAGCTCGTCGCGGGTGGCCGCGTCCTTGTGGATGTAGCGGATGCGGCCGAGCCGTTCGAGCAGGTCGAGCGTGGGCAGGACGGATCCTCGTTCGTTGAGGTCGCGGTGCCACTGCCCCTCGACGCAGAACACGCCGCCACGCGCCAACGCCCACCTCCCCGCCCGTCGAGGTCGCCGCCCGGGTCCGGGAGCAGACGTTACCGCCCACCTCCGACGGGCGACACCCGGCGGCGCGTTCGCAAACAGGCACTATTCACAGCCGATATCCAGCAACCGCCCGATGTGAGAACAATTTCGGCTAATCACCACGAAGAATCCTCTCACCTGTCACGGTGAGAGAGACGGGACGTACCGGTCGATGTGCCCGTCCAACCCCAGTTCCGCTCTGACATCGGGAGGACTCTGTGCGCGTCAACACCCTGAAGCGGGCGGCGGTCGCGTTCGCGCTGGCCCTGCCCGGGGCCGCCGTGGCGACCGTCGTGGCCGCGCCACCGGCCCACGCCGACGGCTGCTACACCTGGAACCGCATGCTGTCCCAGGGACAGTCCGGCTCCGACGTACGGCAGCTCCAGATCCGGGTGGCCGGCTGGGCCGCGTACGGCGGCATCGTCCGGGTCGACGGCGTGTACGGCCCGGAGACGGCCGCCGCTGTCAAGCGCTTCCAGGCCGCGTACGGGCTGCGGGCCGACGGCGTGGCCGGACCGAAGACGTTCGCCAAGATCTACGACCTGCAGAAGGACAGCGACTGCACGCCGAAGCACTTCAGCTACGCCGAGCTGGACAACGGCTGCGGCAAGGGCGGGTGGGCCGGTGGCCCGCTCTCGTCGTCGGCCACCCGGGAGAACGCGCTGCGCACCATGTGGAAGCTGGAGGCGCTGCGGCGCAGCCTCGGCGACAAGCCGCTCTACGTGACCAGCGGTTTCCGCAGCATCGCCTGCAACCGGCAGGTCGGCGGCGCCGCGGACAGCCAGCACCTCTACGGCAACGCGGCCGACCTGATCGCCAAGCACCGCAGCCTCTGCGACATCGCCCGTTCCGCCCGCGACCAGGGCTTCAGCGGCATCTACGGCCCCGGCTACCCGGACCACGACGACCACACGCACGTGGACTCGCGGCGGGAGAACAACCGGGACAAGGTGCCCAACACCAGGGACTGGTCCGCCCCGGACTGCGGGGTCGAGTAACGCGGTGACGGCGGCCCGGCACGGGGGTGGGGGCTCCCCGGCCGGGCCGCCGTCGGCATGCTCCGGCACGACCGACGCCGCTCCGCGACGGGGCGTGGACGCGACCGGAACCGGGCGCCGGGCGTCAGCTCACCCCGGGCCGGTGGCCCGGAGGCAGGCGGTCCGCCCGGAACCGGGCGGTGGGAGTCAGCTCGCCCGGGGCCAGCGGGGCCGGGCGGTGGGAGCCGACCGGGCGGCGACGGGCCGCAGACCGGGCCGGACCGGCGGCGCGGCGACCCGCGGGACCGGACCGCGCGCCGCCTGAGCCGCGGCGGCCGGGCGGACGGCCTGACCCGGCACCGCCCGCGCCGGCTGTCCCGGCACCGGACGTCCGGCCTGGCCGGCGGCCGGACGGGCGCCGGACGGGCCGGTCAGCACGAACGGGAAGGGTACGTGCACGAACGGGTTGCCGTGCCGGATCAGCGCGTCGATCTGACGGTCGTTGAGACCGTGTGTCTCCAACACGCGCCGGCCCCAGCGATGCAACCGGCAGGGGAACGACGAGCCGTCGTTGCGGCACTTCGGCCCCGCGGGCCACTCCTCGGCGGCGTGCACCACCACCGCCCTGACCGCGAGGCGGACGTCCTCGGGGGTCAACGGTGCCGGTACCGGCACCTCGCCCAGGATCTGGTCGATGGGATCCGTCGACTGCTCACCAACTCGCACGGCAGGCCTCCCGCAGCTCGGCAGCGGTGCGGCGGAACGGCCGCACCACATCCTCGACCACTGGTACGGCCGGGAAACGGCAGCAGTTCAATCCCGCCACGCGGCGAGCAGTTCGGCCGGCCCGATCGCCGTGACACCGTCAACCGCACGGCCACTGCGCACACCGCGACGACCGGCGTCTGGTCGTCGGCGCCCGGTAGCTGGGCGCGGTGGTGAAGCAGCCGGGCCAGGTCGTGACCGTCGAACGCGCCGTTCTCCAGCCACTTGACCGAGCCCACGAACGTGATCCGCTTGGCCACCGGGCTACGGTCACCGCCGACCAGGTCGATCTCGGGACCGTTGATACGCGTCCAGTACCCGCCCACCACCGCCGTCTCGAACGGCAGGTGCCCCGGCGGCAGCCGGCGCAGCGACTCCCGGATCACCGGCTCGACCGCACGTCCCCGCCATGAGGTCCAGGACGAGTGGATGCGGGCGAGGGTCAGATCCCCTCTGCCGCGCTCGATCTCGGCGAGGTAGGGATCGAGGAAGGCGAGCCAGAAGCGGAGAAACGGATCGGCGACCACGTACCGGGTCTCGCGCGAAGGACGGGTGGACAGCGGGAGGGTGGCCTCCACGATCCGTTTGTCAGCCAGCAGTCGGAGCGCGCGGTGCAGCGAAGCCTGCGGGATTCCGCCGGCGGCCCGCGCGATGGAGGAGGCGGTGCGCTCCCCGGAGCCGATGGCGCGCAGCACCACGCCCGGCTGGGACTGCGGCGGAAACTCGGCAGCGAAGGCCCGTTCCCCGCTGACGATCAGTGCGGACGTGGGATCCGGGACAGCCTTGGCGAGGTAGTCGCCCACGGTCTCGCCGGGGGCCCAGTCGTCGAGGACGAGCGGCAGGCCGCCGGTGACGAGGTACGCATCGATGGCATCCGCCGACGGCAGCTGGAGCATCTCGCCCACGTCGCCGGGGCTCAGCGGCGGCACGACCATTTCGGTCGCGCGTTGGTGGAACGGCCGACCGTAGTCGTTGAGCGCCTCCATCATCGCCAGGTCCGAGCCGACGCAGATCAGCAGGACCGGCCTACGGGACAACTCCCGGTCGAAGACCTTCTGGAGGGTGCCCTCGAAACCTGGATCGGTGGCGATGAGGTAGGGCATCTCGTCGAGCACGACGACGCTGGTCTGGTCCGCGGGCAGCGCGGCGGCGAGGAGGGTGAGTGCCGCGTCCCAGGTGGCCGGTGCCTGCCCGGCGAACAGACCCGCTCCGGGAAGTGTCGAGCCGGCCGCCGCCGCAACGAAGAGCCGCAGGTCGGCGGCGGGTGTGGGTTGCGCCGAGGCGGTGAAGAAGAGGTGAGGTACGCCCGTACGCTCGACGAACTCCTCCACGAGGCGGGACTTGCCCACCCGGCGACGTCCTCGCATGAGCACTGCTCGTCCGGGCCGTCCTGCGCGTCAGACCAGGCCGGCGTCCTGGACCAGCAGGGCCACCTGCACGCGGTTGTTCAGGTCGAGCTTCGTCAGCAGGCGCGACACGTACGCCTTCACGGTCGCCACGCTCATGAACAACTCGGCGGAGATCTCCGCGTTGGTCCGGCCCCGGCCGAGCAGCACCGCGACCTCCCGCTCCCGCTCGGAGAGGCCGTCGAGCAGCCGTACCGCCCGCTCCCGCTTCGGGTCCGGGCTCGCCACCGGCGCGGTGCCGGTGACGTGCGCGATGAGCTTGCGGGTCACCGCCGGGGACAGCGTCGCCTCCCCCGCCGCGACCCGGCGTACCGCCGCCACGATCTCGGCCGGCGGGGTGTCCTTGAGCAGGAAGCCGCTCGCCCCGGCACGCAGCGCCCGCAGCACCTGCTCGTCGGCGTCGAACGTGGTGAGCACCAGCACCTCGGGCGGTTCCGGGGTGGCCCGCAGCGCCTCGGTGGCGGCCAGCCCGTCGACCCGGGGCATGCGGATGTCCATCAGCACCACGTCCGGGGCGTACGCGGCGACCGCCGCCGGCACCTCGGCGCCGTCGGTGGCCTCGCCGACCACCGCCAGGTCGGGTACGCCGCCGAGGATCATCGACAGCGCGCCGCGGACCAGCGGATCGTCGTCGACGATCAGCACCCGCACCGGCGCGCTCACCGGGCCGCCCAGGGCAGCCAGGCGGTCAGCCGGAAACCGCCGTCGGCGTCCCGCCCGTGTTCGAGGCGGCCACCGGCGAGCGTGACCCGTTCCGCGATCCCGACCAGCCCGGTGCCGGCGCCGGGAATGGCGGTGGGCGACGCGCCGACCGGCCACGGGTTGTGGATCTCCACCGCCAGCCCGTCCCCCGGGCCGCCCGCCAGCCGGACCGTGACCACCGCGCCGGGCGCGTGCTTGCGGGCGTTGGTCAGCCCTTCCTGCACGATCCGGTACGCGCTGCGCCCGATCGCCGCGGGCACCGCCTCCGGCTCGATCACCTCGTCGACCACGGTGACCCGTACCCCGGCGTCGCGGCTCTCGGCGACCAGCGCGGGCACGTCGGCCAGCGTGGGCTGCGGCCGTTCCGGCGTGGCCTCGGAGCCGACCTCGGCCCGCAGCACGCCGATCACCTCGCGCAGGTCCTGGAGCGCGGCGTGCGCGCTGGCCCGGATCACCCCGGCCGCCCGCGCCACCTCCTCCGGCGACGCGTCCGGCCGGAACTCCAGCGCGCCCGCGTGCAGGCTGAGCAGGGAGATCCGGTGGGCGAGCACGTCGTGCATCTCCCGGGCGATCCGGCCGCGTTCGAGCTGCCGGGCCTGGTCGAGCCGGAGCTGCTGCTCGGCCTCGGCCCGCTCGGCCCGGTCCCGCAGGGACAGCACGAGCTGGCGGCGGGCGCGGACGAACAACGCCCACGCCACCACCACGCAGATGAACAGCCCGGTCCACACGGCGGAGGCCCAGACCGGCAGCGTCGGGTCGGGCCGGACCGCGAGGTAGACCGGCAGGCTCAACAGTTGCCAGGCCACCAGCGCCAGGCCCACCGGCAGCGGCCGGTGCACCAGCACGGTGAACACGATGACCAGCAGCGCGACACCGCCGGTGACCGAGAAGAGCGCCAGCGGCGCGGTCGCCACCGCGAGCCCGACCGGCCAGCGCCGGCGCAGCCAGAGCGCGCCGCTGACGAGCAGGCCGACGAGCAGGTCGACCTCCTCCAGCCAGGCCGGACCGGCGTTGAGGCCGAACTCCGGGGTGGCGCTGGTCACGTCGCCGTGCGCGATCAGCACCCAGAGCAGCGAGGCCACGAACAGCACGCCGTCCACGAACCAGTCCCGCGGCGTCCGCCGGGCGGCTCGGGCGGGCACCAGGGAGCCCGGCAGGAGCCAGGGATGATCGGGTACGGCGGCACTGGTCACCCGTCCATGCTAGGAAGCCCTCCGGACCGGCTACCAGCTACCAAAGTCGACGCCTGCGGTGAACCGAGGTCGACGGCGGCGCAGACCGCCGGCCGCAGCGCGTGACCGGGTGGCCCCGGCAGGCTCGACGGCATGATCGAAGTCGACCAGCTCACCAAGCGGTACGGTCCGCACACAGCCGTCGAGGACGTCACGTTCCGGTGCGAACCGGGTTCCGTGACCGGTTTCCTCGGGCCGAACGGCGCCGGGAAGTCCACCACGATGCGGATGATCTGCGGGATGACGCCGCCCACCTCGGGCGGCGCCACAGTCGGCGGACGCCCGTACCGGCACCTGCCCAACCCGGGACGGGAGATCGGCGTGCTGCTCGACGCCTCGGCGCAGCACGGCGGGCGCACCGGGCGGGAGACGCTCACGCTCGCCGCCCGGACCATGGGCGTGGACCGGGGGCGGGTGGCGGCGGTACTCGACCAGGTCGGGCTGAACGACACCGCGGCCCGGCGCCGCGTCGGCGCGTACTCCCTGGGCATGCGGCAGCGGCTCGGCCTGGCTCTGGCGCTGCTGGGCGACCCCCGGGTCCTGATCCTGGACGAGCCGGCCAACGGCCTCGACCCGGAGGGGATCTTCTGGATGCGCGGCCTGCTGCGCGACTTCGCCGACCGGGGCGGCACGGTGCTGCTCTCCTCGCACCTGCTGCGCGAGGTGGAGGCGGTGGCCGACCGGCTGGTGGTGATCGGCGGCGGCCGGGTGGTCGCCCAGGGCGGCAAGGACGAACTGCTCGCCGGTGCCGGCACGCTCGTGCGCGCCCGCGACCCGCACGCCCTGCGCCTGACGCTGGACCGGGCCGCGCTGCCCGCCACCGCCGGCACCGACGGCGGCTTCGTGGTCCGGGCCGAGCCGGGCCAGGTCGGTCAGGCCGCGGCGGACGCCGGACTGGTCCTCACCGAACTGCGCCCGGCCGGCAGCGGCGGCCTGGAGCAGCTCTTCCTCACCCTCACCGCCGGCGCGTCGACCAAGGAGGCCGTCCGATGACCACGACTGCCGTTCCGACCGCCCGGCCGCGGCACGAGCCGGCCGTCGCCGGTCCCTCGCTGGCCCGGCTGACCGCCGTGGAGCTGCGCAAGCTCGCCGACACCCGGGCCGGACGCTGGCTGCTGATCACGATCGGGCTGATCGCCGCCGCGATCGTGGTGGTGCAACTGTTCGTCGTCGACGCGCCGGACCAGACGTTCACCGCCTTCTTCACGCCGTCGCTGCTGCCGGTCGGGCTGCTGCTGCCGGTGCTCGGCATCCTCTCCATCACCGGCGAGTGGTCGCAGCGCAGCGCGCTCACCACGTTCGCGCTGGTGCCCCGCCGCGAGCGGGTGATCGTCGCCAAACTCGCAGCGGTGGTGCTCGCCGCGCTCGCCTCGGTGCTCGTCAGCCTGGCCGTCGCCGCCGCCGGCACGCTCGCCGCCCGCGCCAGCGGCGGGGCGGGCGCCTGGACGTTCGACTGGCAACTGCTGCCGCACGCGGCCGTGTTCCAGGTGGCGAGCGTGCTGATGGGCGCCGCCTTCGGCCTGCTGCTGCTGAACACGCCGCTGGCGATCGTCACCTACCTGCTGCTGCCCACCGTGTGGAGCCTGCTCGCCGCGATGATCTCCGCGCTGCGTGAGCCGGCCCGCTGGCTGGACACCTCGTACACGATGGAGCCGCTGCTCGGCGCCGAGATGAACGGCGGGCAGTGGGGCCGGCTCGGCGTCTCACTCGCCGTCTGGGTGCTCCTGCCACTGGTCGCCGGCCTGGTCCGCACCATGCGCCGGGAGGTGTCCTGACAGTGACCGCACGGCAACCCGGCGAGGACGTCGTGGTCGACGGCGGACGCGGCGAGCTGGTGCTGATGTGGGCGGGGTTCCCGCTGCTCGGGGCGGGGCTGGGCGCCGGGCTGACCGCGGTGTCCGGCTGGATCGCCGGGCTGGCCTGGTTCCCGTTCCAGGGCCTGTTCGAGTTGCTCGACCGGTGGCCGGACGATCGGGCGTACCCGATCGGGGCCGGGGTGGGCCTGCTCGGCGGCCTGTTCCTGGCGGTGGTGGCGGTCCGCGAGCGGCTGACCGTCACGGTCGGGCACCGGACGGTACGGCTGCACCGCGACGGGCACGGGCGGGATCTGGCGCGCGCCGACGTTGCGGGGGTGTTCGTCGACGGCAAGGCGCTGGTGCTGCTGGACACCGCCGGTGGCGAGCTGGCCCGGGAGAAGTCCGACCTGGACGCCGAGCGGCTGCGGGAGGCGTTCACCCGGCAGGGCTGGCCGTGGACCGGGCAGGACCCGCACCGGGACGCGTACCGGCGGTGGGTGGAAGGACTGCCCGGCCTGCCGTCCGGCGCGGACGCCCTGCTGCGCGCCCGGCAGCGGGCGCTCGACGGCGGCCACGACGCCGAGACCCGGGAGCTGCACGGGGAACTGGCCCGGCTCGGCGTGGTGGTCCGCGACGAGGGCAAGCGGCAGTACTGGCGGCTGGTCGCCGGCCCGCCGCCGGGGTGACCGCCGCCGCCGGGCTGCGATCTTCGCGCCGAGGATTTACGTTCGTCCATGCGGGTGCGGCTCGCCGGACGGCGGCGGCCCGGCCGGAGTACGTCGGTGCGACGGGAGGGACCGGCATGGCGGTTCGGCGCCTGGTTCCTGCTCGGCGCGCTCGTCTACGCGCTGTACGGCTACCGCCGTTCGGCGCTGGCGCGGCGCGACGAGGACACCGCCGACCGGGCGCGCTGACCGCGCGCCGCCCCGCCGGCCGACGTGACATGCCACATCCGCTGGCGCGTTTCCGGCATCAGAACGAACTGTTCGGGCATGTTCTCCGTACACACGTGTGGTTCGTGACGTCTACCTCGGAGGCATGGTGTCCGCACTTCGAACTGATCCATTCGCGGGGGCGATTCTCCAGGTCGGCGTACTCGCGGCCCTGGCCGGCACGGTCGGCCTGAGCGCGTACGGCTGGCTTGCCGGTCTGCTCTTCGGGGTGGTGACGGTCGCGGCGCTCGGATACGGGCTGCGCCGCTCGGGCGCGGACCGGCTCGGCCCGGCCGACTGGGTGACGCTCACCCGGGCGACGCTCACCGGCGGGGTTGCCGCGCTGACAGTCGACTCGTTCCGCGAGCCGATCGTGGTGCCGGTGCTCGTCGTCCTGAGCGCGGTGGCGCTGTCGCTGGACTGGGTCGACGGGCAGGTGGCCCGGCGTACCGGCACGGTGAGCGCGCTGGGCGCACGGTTCGACATGGAGGTCGACTCCTTCCTGGTCCTGGTCCTCTGCGGGTACGTCGCCGACCAGGTCGGTGCCTGGGTGCTGGTGATCGGCGCGATGCGGTACGTCTTCGTCGCCGCCGGCTGGGTGCTGCCGTGGATGCGCGGCTCGCTGCCTCCGCGCTACTGGCGCAAGGTGGTCGCCGCCACGCAGGGCATCGCGCTGGCGGTGGTGGCGGCTGGCGTCCTGCCCCGGCTGCCGGCCGTCGCGGTGCTTCTCGGCGCGCTCGCGATGCTCGTCGAGTCGTTCGGCCGGGACGTCGCCTGGTTGTGGCGGCACCGCGTACCGTCGCGGCGGCGCCCGGTGGCGCTCCCGGCCGCGCCGGTGTCCCCCGCGCCCGCCGGTCACCGCTCCGAGTGGACGCCGGGCGCGCGGATCGCGCGCGAGCCCGCCGAGGTCGGCGGGCGGCGCCCGTGACCGACCTGTCCCGCCGGGCGGACGGCGACGACGCCCCGAACGGCACGACGAACAACGGCACCACGACCGACGGCACCGCGAACAACGGCATCACGACCGACGGCACGACGGCCGAGAGCGACCGCGCCACGAGCGACCCGGGCGACGGTGCCGCGTCCGACGCCGGCCCGGTCGACCGCACCCCCGGCCACACAGGGGCCGGGGACGACGGCGTCGCGACGCCCGGCCGACCGCGCGCCCGGCGGCTGCTCGCCGCGACGGTCACCGCGCTGGCCGCCGCACTCGTGCTGGTGGCGCTCGTCGCGCCGAGCGACGTCAACGGGTTCAGCCCGGGCGCGTTCCTGCGCATCCCGGTGGAAGGGCTGGTCGCCGTCGCCCTGCTGCTGGTCCTGCCGGCACGTCCGCGCCGGGTGGTGGCCACGATCCTCGGCGCGCTGCTCGGCCTGGTCCTCGTCCTCAAGGTCGCCGACCTCGGGTTCTCGCTGGTCCTGGACCGCCCCTTCGACCTGATCGCCGACTGGACGTTCCTCGGCGCGGGCGCGGAGTTCCTGTCCGAGTCGTACGGCCCGGCCGCCGAGGTGGGTGCGGTGGCGCTGGCAGTGGTCGCCGTTCTCGCCGTACCGCTGCTGGTGACGCTGTCGGCACGGCGGCTGGCCCGGGTCGTGGCCGGCCACCGGATGGTCTCCGCGCGCGCGACCACCGCGCTCGCCGCCGCCTGGGTGGTCTGCGCCGTGCTCGGCGCGCAGATCGTGCCGGGCGTCCCGGTCGCCGCAGACACGGTGGCGGCCGGTCTCTACGACCGTGCCCGGCAGGTACGGGCGGGCCTCAACGACCAGGAGACGCTGAACACGCAGCTCGCCGGCGACCCGTTCCAGAACGTGCCGGGCGACGAGCTGCTGACCGCGCTGCGCGGCAAGGACGTGCTGTTCACGTTCGTCGAGAGCTACGGCCGGGTCGCGCTGGAGGACCCGGACCTCGCACCGGAGGTGGACGCCGTCCTGGACGAGGGAACCCGCCAGTTGCGGGCGGCCGGATACGGCAGCCGCAGCGCGTTCCTCACCTCGTCCACCACCGGCGGCGGGAGCTGGCTCGCGCACGCCACGCTGATGAGCGGCATCCGGGCGGACAACCAGTTGCGCTACACCAACCTGGTGCGCAGCGACCACCTGACCCTCAACGGCGCGTTCAAGCGCGCCGGCTGGCGCACCACGCTGGTCATGCCGGCGCTCACCCGGGCCTGGCCGGAGGCCGACTTCTTCTCCCCCGACCAGGTGTACGGCGTGAAGGAACTCGGCTACCGGGGGCCGCTGTTCAGCTTCTCCTCACCGCCGGACCAGTACACGCTGTCGACGTTCCAGCGCCGCGAGCGCGGACCCGGGCACGCACCCGTGATGGCCGAGATCCCGTTGCTGTCCAGCCACATCCCGTGGACGCCGGTGCCGCCGCTGGTGGACTGGGACGACGTCGGCGACGGCTCGGTGTACAAGGGGACCGCGCGCGCCGACCGCGCCAAGGAGGGCACCCGGGAGGCGTACCGGCAGTCGGTGGTCTACACGCTGCGCACGCTCATCTCCTACGTGCAGCGGTACGGTGACGAGAACCTGGTGCTCGTGTTCCTCGGCGACCACCAGCCGGCCCGGGCGGTCACCGGTGAGGGCGCCGGCAAGGACGTGCCGATCACAGTCGTCGCCAAGGACCCGGCAGTGCTCGACCGCATCGCCGGGTGGGGCTGGCAGGACGGCCTCAACCCCGACCCGCAGGCCCCGGTCTGGCCGATGGAGTCGTTCCGTGACCGGTTCCTGCACGCGTTCGGACCGAAGTCCACCACTCACAGTTAGGGATGTCGTGACGATGCTCGCGCGGGCCTGGGGGATCACCCGTTCCCTGGCCGTCTACCACGGTCAGCCGGCCAAGCACCGGCGTGCCCGGCAGCTCTACGGGCAGTTCCTCTCCCCCGGCGACCTCGGCTTCGACATCGGCGCCCACGTCGGCGGCCGGGTGCGTACCTGGCGGCGGCTGGGCGCGCGGGTGGTCGCCGTGGAGCCGCAGCCGGACTGCCTGCGGGTGCTGCGCCTGGGCTTCGGGCGGGACGCCGACGTGACGATCGAGCCGACGGCGGTCGGTGCGCGGTCCGGCAGCGCGCGGCTGGAGCTGTCCAGCGCGACGCCGACGGTGTCCACCATGTCGTCGTCGTGGATCGAGTCGGTCACAGCCGATCCGAGCTTCGCCGGGGTCCGCTGGGACCGGTGGGTCGAGGTGCCTGTGGTGACGCTGGACGACCTGATCGCGCGGCACGGCGTACCGGCGTTCTGCAAGGTCGACGTCGAGGGCTTCGAGGTCGACGTGCTGGCCGGGCTGAGTCGTCCGGTGCGCGGGCTGTCCTTCGAGTACCTGCCGCCCGCGCACGACGCCGCGCTGGCCGCGTTGGAGCTGGTGGAACGGCTGGGCGCGACGGCGGGCGGCTACCGCTACAACTACTCGCCGGTGGAGACCATGCGGTTCGCCGGCGACCGGTGGCTGGACGCGGCCGGGCTGGTACGCCTGCTGGAGACGTACCGCCCGGCCGGTCGCTCCGGCGACGTCTACGCCCGGCTGGCGGCCTCCTGAGCGGCGCCGTCAGAATCGGTACGCGGTGTGGTACTCCGGCACCAGCACGCGGCTGCGCGGCGAGACCCGGCGCACCTCGGCGACGAGGGCGTCGAGGCGTTCCCGGTCGCTGTCGGCGACAGTCGGCGGGTTGGTGAGCGGCGTCTCGAAGTTGTCCCAGTGCACCGGAACCACGACCTTCGGACGGTCCAGCGCGGCCATCAGCCGGGGCACGTAGTCGGCGGTCGCCGTGGTGGCGGCGGAGGCGACCATCGCGACGTCCGGGGCGAGACCGCTGAGCTTGCGCTCGTCGAAGTCGCTGGCACCCATGAAGAACACGGCCGGGCCGCCGTCGATCCGGATCTGGTACGCCAGCGTGTCGCCCTCGGGCAGGTCGGCGATCGTCTCCGGACGGGGCGGCCGGCTGATCCGTACCCCGGGGAAGGCCATCGACCAGGTGGGGTTCCGGCTGTGCAGCGAGCCGGCCACCTCCACCGTGTACCCGTCGAAGTCGAGCACCTCGCCGCCCTTGACCGGGGCCAGTTGCCCGGTCGGCAGCCCGTACGCCAGGCCGAGGTGATACGCGGTGAGCGTGCCGAAGACCCGGGCACCGGTCCGGGTGGCGATGTGCGGCACGTCGTTGAAGTGGTCCCAGTGGGTGTGGGTGACGAAGATGTTCTCCGCCCGGTCGGCGAGCCGGTCGACCACGTCGGCGGCCACTGTCAGCCGGGTGTCGGGGTTGAACGGCTTCCGGAACAGCCCGGTGTCGTACCGGCTCAGGTACGGGTCGACGAGCACCGTCCGGTCCCCGATGTCGATCCGCCAGCCGGAGGTCCCCCACCAGCGGAAGCTCACCGCGCCGCCGCGTCGCGTACCGCCGGCGGCGCGGCTCGGCGCGGCGACCGGGCTCGGCCCGGCGGCGCGGGCCGGGGCGCCGGCGACGAGTCCGGCGGTGGTGACGGCGGCGGCGCCGACCGCTGTGTCGCGTAGCAGTCGACGGCGGGCGTAGCCGGACGGCCGGTTCTCGGGCATGTGTCGTCCTCCCCGTTCGGGATCGGTGATCGGTAGGCCCAGACCACCACCCCGCCGGCGTCGATGTCCAAGATCGACGAGCGCAACGACCGATATCCGGACCGATATCACCGCAGGCCAGGCCGGTGGCCCGGTCCGGATCAACGCAATGAATCGACGGCGGTCCGGGCCGCCTCCCCCATCGCCAGGTCCACGTCGATCCGGCGGGCGGCCAGCCGTTCGGTGCGTACCGCCACCGCGATCGCGTACCTGCGGCCGTCGGGGTACTCCGCGACGCCGGCTTCGAGGTGCAGTCCCGGCAGGGTGCCGGTCTTCCCGGCGACCCGGACCCCGGGTGGGAAGCCGGCGGCCAGCCGGGTCCAGAAGAGCTGCCGTGCCATCAGCTCCCGGACCATGGCGCACGCGGGCGCCGGGCCGGCCTCGTCCCGCCACACCAGACGGAGCAGCCGGGTCAGCTCGCGGGCGGTGCTGGAGCTGGTGTGCTCGGGGTCGAAGACCCGCATCGCGCGGACCCGTTCGGGCGACAGGGTGGGGAAGATCCGCGCGAAGTCCGCCTCGGTGCGTGCGCCCACGTCGGAGAGCATCGTCTCGACGAGTTGCCGGGGGCCGCCGACGATCCGGGTACGCGGCAGGTCCAGCTCCGCGGCCAGCATCGGCAGCACGTCCGCCCCGATCCGGCGCAGGAGCAGGTCGGCCGCCGTGTTGTCACTCACCGACATGGCCAGGTACGCGAGGTCGCGCAGGGAGACCTCCACGTCGTCGGCACAGCCGGCCACACCCCAGCCGCCGAGCCGGTCGGCGGCACCGACGAGCACCCGTTCGGTCGGGTCGAGCTGGCCGGCGGCCGCCTGCCGGGCGAACTCCAGCACCACCATGATCTTGAAGATGGAGGCGATGACGATCTGCTCGTCGGCGCGCAGCGCCACCTCACCGCCGGCCGGGTCGTCCACGTCCACGACGTGCAGGCAACCCCGCACCCCGGCCCGCCCGAAGATCTCCCCGATCCGTTCCGCCACATCCACGCCGACACGGTAACCAGCGGCGACGCTAGGGTGCCCGGATGGATCTGCTGCGGCACCTGCGGCATTTCGTGGTGGTCGCCCGGGAGCTGCACTTCGGCCGGGCCGCCGAGACGCTCGGCATGGCACAGCCGCCGCTGAGCCAGTCGATCCAGCGGTTGGAGCGGGAGCTGGGCGTCACCCTGTTCGACAGGTCACAGCGCCAGGTCGGCCTCACCACGGCCGGCCAGTTGCTGCTCGGCGAGGCCGACGAGCTGCTGGCCGGTGAACGCCGGCTGCGTCACCTCGCCGATCGGGTCCGCCGGGGCGCGCTCGGGGTGCTGCGCGCCGGCGTACCCCCGGAGACCCCGGCCGTGACGTTGCGCGCGCTGCTCGACGCGCTCGCGGCCCGCGCGCCCGGGCTCGCCCTCGACCTGCACGAACTGACGAGCGCCGAGCAGCACCGGATGCTCGCGGACGGGCGGCTGGACGTCGGCCTGCTGCACCATCCGGTCGACGGGGCCGGGCTGCGCTTCGGTGAGCCGGTGGACGTACCGGTGGGTGTGCTGCTGCCCCGGGCCTCGCCGCTGGCCCGGCCGCGGGAGATCGCGCTCGCCGATCTGGCCGGCATGGATCTGGTCACCGCGCCACCGGTCACCGCGCCCGGCTGGCACGAGCATCTGCTGACCGTGTGCCGGCAGCACGGTTTCGCCCCGGCCCGGGTCCGCCCCGCGCGCAACCCGGAGTTCCTGTTCGGTCTGCTCCTGGCCGGCGGTGCGGTCGCCGTCGAGCCCGCCGCGCTGGCCCGCCGGGAACCACGTGTCGCGTGGCGACCGATCACCGGTACGCCGCTGGTCCGGCGGATCTCCGCGGCCTGGCCGATCCGGGCGGCGCACCCGGCCGCGCCGATGTTCGGCCACCTCGCCACCGAGACGCTCGCCGCGCCCGACGAACCGGGCGGGCCGGCGCTCCTCGCCCCGGCGGCCCGGCCGTGGCCGGTGCTGTTCGAGGCCGGCCGGGACGAAAAGTTGGCCCGCTGACCTCCCGCAGTTCACCTCGATCCGACTAACATCGCTGATCATGAATATGAAGCGTGTCACCCGCTCGCGACCCGGGCGGTTGATCGCGGCGGTCGTGCTCGCCGTCGCGGTCGGTATCCCGCTCGGCGTGACCGGCGCCGCGTCGGCCGCGACACCCCTGACCGTGGCGCAGGCGCTCGCCGCCCAGGACGGCCGGACGGCCACCGTCACCGGCTACGTCATCGGCCAGCCCACCGCCACCAACACGGTGCTCACGTCCGGCTTCACCGCCGACACCGCGATCGCCCTCGCCGACCAGGCCGGCGAGACCGGCACCGGCCGGATGCTGTACGTGCAGGTGACGGCCGCCTGGCGGAGCACCTTCGGGCTGCTCACCAACCCGTCGCTGCGAGAGCGGCAGGTGACAGCGACCGGCGCGCTCACCGCGTACTTCAGCCACGGCGGGCTGAAGAACCCGACCGCGATGAGCCTCGGCGGCGGCGCCACGCCGAGTCCCACGCCGACCCCGAGCCCGACCGGCACCACCGTGCCGGACGCGTACTACGCGAGCGCGGCCGGCAAGAGCGGGCCGGCGCTGCGCACCGCGCTGCACGGCATCATCAAGGTGCAGACGAAGCTCAGCTACGACCAGGTGTGGGACGCGCTCAAGGACACCGACCAGGATCCGGCCAACCCGGCGAACGTGGTCCTGCTCTACAGCGGACGGTCGCAGAGCAAGACGAGCAACGGCGGCGGCGCGAACGACTGGAACCGGGAGCACGTCTGGGCCAAGTCGCACGGCGACTTCGGCACCGCCACCGGGCCCGGCACCGACGTGCACCACCTGCGCCCGGAGGACGTGTCGGTCAACTCGTCGCGCGGCAACAAGGACTTCGACTCGGGCGGCGGCACGGTGGCCGAGGCGCCCGGCTGCTACACCGACGCCGACTCGTTCGAGCCGCGCGACGCGGTCAAGGGCGACGTGGCCCGCATGATCCTCTACATGGCGATCCGGTACGAGGGTGGCGACGGCTGGCCGGACCTGGAACCGAACGACTCGGTCTCCAACGGCTCCGCGCCCCGCCTCGGGCGGCTGTCGAAGCTGCTGGCCTGGAACGACCAGGATCCGCCCGACGCCTTCGAGAAGCGCCGCAACCAGCGCATCTACGAGCGCTGGCAGGGCAACCGCAACCCGTTCGTCGACCACCCCGAGTGGGCACGGTCGATCTGGGGTTGACGCTCGTCCCCGATGTGAGGAAGCGTCGCGAGCGGGTAGAGACATCCGGTTGGCACGGCCGGGGGCGGTCGGCACGGACGCGCCCCCGGGCACCGCACGATCGGAGATGAGGCTCTCATGGCCCAGAACGACATTCCGGACATCGCACTCAACGACGGCAACACCATCCCGCAGCTCGGCTTCGGCGTCTTCCAGATCGAGCCGAAGGACACCGTCCGGGCCGTCGGCACCGCGCTGGAGGTCGGCTACCGGCACATCGACACCGCCCAGATGTACGGCAACGAGGCCGAGGTGGGTCAGGCGCTGCGTGCCTCCGGGCTGGACCGCGGCGAGGTCTTCGTCACCAGCAAGCTGAACAACGGCTTCCACCGCCCGGACGACGCCCGCAAGGCGTTCGAGCAGTCGCTGCGGGAGCTGAAGTTCGACTACCTCGACCTGTTCCTGATCCACTGGCCGCTGCCCACCCGCTACGACGGCGACTTCGTCTCCACCTGGAAGGTGCTGGAGGAGCTGCGTGACGCGGGCACGGTCCGGTCGATCGGCGTGTCCAACTTCCAGGTCGCCCACCTGGAGCGGCTGGCCGCCGAGGCGGACGTGGTGCCGGCGGTCAACCAGATCGAGGCGCACCCCTACCTCGGCAACGAGGAGGTGCGGGCGTACGACAGGGCGCACGGCATCCTCACCGAGGCGTGGTCGCCGATCGCGCAGGGCAAGGTGCTCGACGACCCGACAGTCGTCGACGTGGCCGAGCAGGTCGGCCGGACCCCGGCCCAGGTGGTGCTGCGCTGGCACGTGCAGCGCGGCGACATCGTCTTTCCGAAGTCGACCACGCCGAAGCGGATCGAGGAGAACTTCGCGATCTTCGACTTCACGCTCGACGACACCGCGATGGAGCGGCTCACCTCGCTGGACCGGGGCGAGGCCGGCCGGACGGGCCCGAACCCGGACGAGTTCGACTACATCCCGAGCTGAGCGTCACGCGTCGGAGGGGCCCCGGAATCCCGGGGCCCCTCCGTTGTTGACTTCGCGCGCACTCGAAGGGGCAGGGTGACCGGCAGAGCTCCGACGGGGAGGAAGACATGCGCTACCGCACCATCGGCACGGACCCGGCCACGCGTCGCGAGGTCAGTGTGCTGAGCCTCGGCGCGATGCTGTTCGGCACCGCCACCGACGAGGCCACCTCGTTCGCCATCCTCGACCGGTACGTCGAGGCGGGCGGCACCTTCATCGACACCTCGGACAACTACGCCTTCTGGCACAACGGGGGCCAGGGTGGCGAGAGCGAGGAGCTGCTCGGCCGCTGGCGGCGCAGCCGCGGAATCGGCGGCGAGGTGGTCATCGCCACGAAGCTCGGCGCGCGGCCGCTCGCGCCCGGCACCAGCTATGTGGACAACCCGGAAGGGCTGTCGGCCAAGGTGATCCGCGAGTCCGCCGAGCGCAGCCGGGAGCGCCTCGGCGTCGAGCGGATCGACCTGCTCTACGCCCACATCGAGGACCGGACGATCCCGATGCGGGAGACCGTGGAGGGCTTCGCCGAGCTGGTCGCCGAGGGCACGGTGGGGCTGCTGGGCGCCAGCAACCACCGCGCCTGGCGGGTCGAGCGGGCCCGTGCGCTCGCCGCCGCGGCCGGCCTGCCCGGGTACGAGGTGCTCCAGTACCACCGCAGCTACCTGCCCCGGCGGCTGGACGTGCCGAGCGAGCTGGACCCGGACGGCGACGTCGGCTGGGTCGGCCCCGACCTGCTCAGCTACCTGCGCACGGAGCCGCAGCTCACGCTGGTCGCGTACTCGCCGCTGCTGAAGGGCGCGTACGTCCGGCCGGAGCGGCTCGGCGAGGAGTACGTGGTGCCCGCCACCCCGGCCCGGCTGGCGGCGTTGCGGGCGGTGGCCGCCGAGACCGGCGCCACAGTCAGCCAGGTGGTGCTGGCCTGGCTGACGGGCGGGGACATCCCGTCGATCCCGCTCGTCGGTTTCTCCTCGGTGGCGCAGTTGGAGGAGAGCCTTGCCGCCGTCGACCTGGAGCTGACCGCCGAGCAGCGGACCCGGCTGGACTCGGTGCGCTGACCGGCGCCGGGCCGGGTGGCTCGCACGCCACCCGGCCCGTGCCGCTCAAGCGGCGGGGAACCGGTCGACAGCGACGTCGAGCCGCAGGGTGCCGGTGCCCGGCAGGGTCACCTCGGTGGCGTCGGCCGGGCGGGCCGCGCCGTCGTACCAGCCGGCGTACAGGACGTAGGGCGGCGTCCACAGCCACGCCACGGTGACCGGCTGGGGGCCGAGCACGCGCAGCGCGTACTCGCCGTCGCGATCCAGATCCAACGAATAGCCGACGACCTCACGGGTACGGGCGTTGCGCACCGTCAGCTCGGCGACCACCGGGCGGCCCTCCGGGTCGACGAGCCGGCCGGTGACCAGGACGCCACGCCGCACGGCGAGGTTGTAGACGGTGGTGGCGCCGGCCCGGACCGTGACCGGCACGGCCTTGCCCCGCAGGGCGAACCCGCCGGACCACTGGGCGGCGTTGTCGGCGGTGGTGAACAGCAGCGGCCAGGCGTACGGGCCGAGCCAGTCGATCCGGTAGCGGCCCTGCGCGTCCAGCTTCACACCCCAGTCCAGGAAGAAGCCCGACTCGGGCGCGAGCGTCACGGCGCCGGAGGTCGCCGGCCTGCCGGTGGCCGCGCTGGTCACGGTGCCGGTGACGAGACCGGCGCGGTCGAGCCGGATCGGGGGCACGGTGACCGTCTGCCCGGCCCGGAGAGTGACCACCCGGGCCTGCTTCGCGTCGCCGGTGCCGCCGGTCGCCCCGACCCACTGCGCGCCGTACGCCGATCCGCCGGCGGGACGGACGAACAGGTTCCAGGAGCCGGCCGCGACCAGGCCGACGCGGACGTTCCCGGAGGCGTCGGAGCAGTACCGTCCCGGGCTGTCGGGGAGCTCGCCGGTACCGGCGGGCGCCGGCGTCACACAGGCCCCGGCGACGGGCGCGCCGGTCGCCGCGTCGACCACCCGGGAGACCACGTTCGCGGCCGGGGTCAGGACGACCACGGCGGTGCCGCTGCCGTCGGCCAGGACGTTCACCGTGGCGTAGCGGGGCAGGTGGGTGTCGTCGCGGGTATAGACCCACACCTCCTGCGGGCCGGGGATCAGCGGCGGGACGGTCACCCGGGTGTCGCCGCACGGATTGCGCCGGTGGTCGAGGAACACGCACAGCCCGTCGACCGCGGCGCCGGTGACCGCGTCGAGCGCCCGCAGAGTCGACCCGCTGGGCGCGAGCAGGCGCTCGGAGACCTCCGTCGTGTCCCCCGCGGACACCCGGACCGTTCCGGCCTGCGCCCAGCTGGTCCGGCCCGGCACCCACTGCCTGAGTACCTCGTCGTCCTGGCCGTCGCTGTACACCGGGGTGACAGCGATCTTGTAGTCGCCGGCCGGCACCTCCACGCTGAGCTGCCCGGACTCGTCCAGCGGCAGGAGGTCCTTGTCGTAGCTGCTGTCGGCGGCCGTCACGGCGACGTTACCGGCGGCCGGGCTGCCGTCGAGCCTGCTGACGGTCAGGTGGAGCACGCCTGCCGGATCCGCCGCCGCACCGGCGGCGGTGGGTGCGGCGGTGACGGCCAGGGCCGCCACGGCGAGTGCGCCGAGCACTCTTCGGACGATGGACACGGTGGACCCCTCTCGGTTTCAATGCGCAGAGAGGCGCCCGCGTAACCACAACCGGGACGCGCCCCCGTGCGTCGGATGCCGGCGCAGCATATGGCAGGCGATCGATCAAGCACTGTCCACGATCGGTCATCCGGCGGGCTGCTGCGGGAACGGTCATAACCCCGCCTTCCTCCCGTACCGGCCGTCGTCGGCCGGGAATCGCCACCGCCAGATCGGATCTGGCGGGCCGTCTGGCGCCTTCGGGGTGAGGCCGGCACAACACCACAGCTTCCCGGCCTCGTTGAAACAGGCGATCGGTCGGGCGGCACACCCGTACGGCTGTCGAGAACACCGACGAGGAGAGGTAGCGATTCATGAGCAACCGGAACACCGGCCTGGCCGTCGAGGCCGAGGGCCTGGTCCGGTCCTTCGGTTCGACCCGGGCACTCGACGGGCTGGACCTGCGGGTTCCCGCCGGCACCGTCTACGGAGTGCTGGGCCCGAACGGCGCCGGGAAGACCACCGCCGTACGGGTGCTGGCGACGCTGTTGCGCCCGGACGGCGGCGCGGCCCGGGTCTTCGGACACGACGTGGTGCGTGACGCCGACGCGGTGCGCTCCCGGGTGAGCCTGACCGGCCAGTACGCCTCGCTGGACGAGGACCTGACCGGGGCGGAGAACCTGGTCCTGCTGGGCCGGCTGCTCGGGCTGGGCCGGTCCGGCGCCCGGGACCGGGCCGAGCAGCTGCTCGCCGCGTTCGGGCTGACCGAGGCGGCGGGGCGGCAGGTGAAGAAGTACTCCGGCGGGATGCGGCGGCGCATCGACATCGCCGCGAGCATCCTCAACACCCCGGACCTGCTGTTCCTCGACGAGCCGACCACCGGGCTGGACCCGCGCAGCCGCAACCAGGTGTGGGCGATCGTGCGGGCTGTGGTGGCGTACGGCACGACGGTGCTGCTGACCACGCAGTACCTGGACGAGGCGGACCAGCTCGCCGGCCGGATCGCTGTGGTCGACCACGGCCGGGTGATCGCGGAGGGCACCCCGGGCGAGTTGAAGGCGTCGATCGGCGCGGGCAGCGTCCACATCCGGCTGCGCGATCCGGGGCAGCGGCCGCAGGCCGAGCAGGTGCTGCGGGCGTCGCTCGGCGTACCGGTGCAGCTCGCCGCGGACCCGGCGGCGCTGACCGCCCGCGTCGGCGAGCACGGCACCGACCTGGAGGCGGGTACGCAGGCGGCGCGGGCGCTCGGCGAGCTGGCCGCCGCCGGCATCGTGGTGGACGACTTCTCCCTCGGCCAGCCCAGCCTGGACGAGGTCTTCCTGGCCCTGACCGACCACCCGGCCGTCCCGGCGGACGAGCGGGACGACGAACTGGAGACGGCGCGATGAGCGACACCGCGATCACCACCGGGCGGGCGCCGTCCGTCTACATGCCGTCCGCCGAGGCGCTGGCCACTGTGCTCGCCCCGGCCGAGCGGCCGGCCCGGCCCGGCGCGCTGTCGGCGTCGCTGACGTTCGGCTGGCGCGCGCTGCTGAAGATCAAGCACGTGCCCGAGCAGCTGTTCGACGTGACCGCGTTCCCGATCATCATGGTGCTGATGTTCACGTACCTGTTCGGTGGCGCGCTCGCCGACAGCCCGCGTGCGTACCTCCAGTTCTTCCTGCCCGGCATCATGGTCACGAGCGTCGTGATGATCACCATGTACACCGGGATCGGGCTCAACAGCGACATCGAGAAGGGCGTCTTCGACCGGATCCGTACGCTGCCGGTCTGGCGGCCGTCGGCGCTCGTCGGGATGATCTTCGGCGACGTGCTGCGCTACGTCCTGGCCGCCGTGGTCATCCTCACCGTGGGCATGGTGCTCGGCTTCCGTCCCGACGGCGGGCTGCTCGGGGTGCTGGCCGGAATCGGGCTGCTGGTGGTCTTCTCGTTCGCGTTCTCCTGGGTGTGGACGTTCTTCGGCCTGGTGCTGCGCAGCGAGAAGTCGGTGATGGGGACCAGCATGATGGTGCTGTTCCCGCTGACGTTCCTGAGCAACGTGTTCGTCGACCCGTCCACCATGCCCGGTTGGCTGCAGGCGTTCGTCAAGGTCAACCCGATCACCCAGCTCGTCACCTCGGTCCGAGCGGCGATGGCCGGCTCGATGGACGGCCCGAGCACCATGTGGATGCTGCTCTGGAGCGCCCTCTTCGTGGTCGTGTTCGGCACGCTGACGATGTACCGCTACAACCGTCGCTGACGTGACACCGGTGGCGGGGTCCACACGGCCCCGCCACCTCGCGGGTCAGAGCCGCCAGGGCACCGGCTCGGCCGGCTGGTACCGGCAGGCGCCGCCGGTGGTGATCGACTCGCGCAGGTGGGCGGCGAGCGCCGGATGCCGCTCGCCGATGCGGCGCAGGGTGTCCCGGATCCGCCCGGTCACCGCCTTGCGCGCCCGTTCCGCCTGGTCACCGAGACGCCGGCTGCGCCCGGCCAGCCCGGCGGCGGCACGCAACTGGTCGAGCAGCGCCGCGCGCTCGGCGTCCAGCTCGGCCAGCCGCCGCCCGTCGTCGCGCGTCGCAGCCCGGTCGATCTCGTCGTCGAGCCGCCGCAGGTGCCGTCGGTAGCGGGCCTTCGCCTCGTCGTCGAGCACCGGATCGGCGCCGAGGCGGCGCGCGGCGGCGAGTTCCGGGCCGGCCGCCGGGTCGAGCAGTTCGACGGCGGGCACGTCCGTGCCGGGCCGGCTCAGCAGCAGCCGCAGGTCGTGCAGCCCTTTGGCGTCGGGCAGGTGCACCACGACGCCGTCGTACGCGAGGCGCCACACGGGCCCGTCCGGCCGGAACTCGGGCCGGATCACGTCCGCGCCGCCCGCGCCGGGGTCGGGCGGCCGTGCGTTGCCGTGGACGGCACCCGCCCGGGACAGACCCGACGCGGCGCGGCGGCCGGGCGACGACGACGCGACCAGAGCCGGGGCGCCCGCGCCGAGCCGGACCGCCACCGGCGCGACCACGGCGGAGGCCGCCGCCGGGGCGGGAGCCGTCGCGCCCAGCCGGTCCACCACCTGGACCATGCCCAGCGTCCGCGCCTCGGCCACCGTCTCGGCCCGCAGCCGCCACGCCTCGGCCGCGTCGCCCGGCCCGTCGCGCCCGGCGAGCGCGCCCACCAGCCCGGCCCGGGCCAGCACCGACCAGGGCCGGGCGCCCAGCCGGTCCGCGGCGTCCCGGGCCGCCCGGTAACAGTCGATCGCGTCGTCCCACCGGCCCTCGGCCGCGTCCGCCATGGCCAGCCACAGGTCGACCGGGCCACCGATGTCGCACCCGAACAGCGCCGCCGTCCACTGCCCGCGGTGCGGGGCCAGGGCGGCCCGCACCTCCGCGCACCGGGCCGGGTCGCCGTCCACGGCCGCCGCCTGCGCCCGCAGGCGCAGCCACAGCGGCGACACCGACCGGGGGTACGCGGTGCCCGCGGCCTCGATCGCGGCGGTGAGCCGAAGCACGGTGGCCGCGTCGCCGCGCTCGGCGGCGGTGATCGCCCGGAGCAGCTCGGCCTGCGGGTGCGCGGCGCCCACCCGGTCGAGCACCGCCTCGGCCTCGGTGAGGCGGCCGTACAGCAGCAGCACCGACCAGCGCATGTGGTGCGTCATGAACGCGTGGTCGGAGTGCGCCGACTCGCGGTAGCTCTCCGCCTCGGCGAAGCACGCCTCGGCGGTGGCGAGGTCACCCCGGAACGCGGCGATGATCGCGCTGTCCGCGGTCGCCGCCACCCGCTGCCGGGCCACGTCGCCGCGTCGCGCGCCGGTCACGAACGCGGTCAGCTCGTGCCGGTAGCCCGGATCGCCCAGCTCCAGCAACGCGACCCAGCGCAGCGCCGTGGCCCACAGCTCGGTCTCCCGGTCGCCGCTACGACGGGCCACCTCGCGGATCTCAGCGGTCACCACGGCTCGTTCGTGCGCGGTGCCGAGCCCCCAGGTGGTGTCGTGGCGGGCCCACAGGCTGAAGGTGAGCGCCTCGTCGTCGCGGCCGTGCCGGGCGAGGGTCTCGGTGGCCGTGATCAGGTCGGTGACCAGCGCGCGTACCGGCCGCTCCGGCTCCGGTTCCGCGATCAACCGCCGGTACGCCTCCCGGACCAGCTCGGCGGCGTCGAGCCTGCGGCGGGTGGCGGAGTGCTGCCGGTGCGCGATGAGCGCCACCCGGGTCAGCACGCCGGGATCGGGCAGTTCCCGGGCCAGCGCGGCGGCCTCGGCCAGCAGCCGCTCGACCTCGGCCGGTGGGCCGGCGTGGTGCAACAGCCCGGCCAGTTCCAGCAGCACCCGGACCCGCCGGCCGGGCTCGCCGGTCAGTTCCAGCGCGCGCCGGTAGTGCCGTACCGACTCGTCCACAGCGATCCGGCCCCCGGCGTCGCGGGCGGCGGCCAGCAGCAGGTCACCGGCGCGTTCCGGCTCCAGCTCGGCGCCGGCCAGCCAGGCGTGCCGGGCCAGGTGGGCCGGGCTGAGCACGCCGGCGAGCGCGTCCGACCGGTCGACGGCCCGGACCACAGCCGCGTGCCGGGCCCGCCGATCGTCGTCGGCCAGCCCGTCGTAGAGCGTCTCGCGGACCAGGTCGTGCACGAAGACGAAGCGTCCGTCGCTCCGGGGCAGCACCAGCCGGGCCGCGGCGGCGCGGCCGAGCAACCGGTCGACCTGCGCGACCGGGGCGGGTACGCAGGCGGCGAGCGTCAGCCTGTCGAACTCGCGGCCGAGCACCGCGGCCACCGTGAGCGCCTCGACCACCGGGGCGGGCAGCTGGTCGAGCCGGCGGCGCACCACCTCCCGTACGCCGGGGGCGACGGTGTCGGTGAGGCCGTGGGTGTGCCAGAGCCGGGCGGTCTGCTCCACGAAGAACGGGTTCCCGCCGGTGCGCCGGTGCACCTCGGCGACCAGGCTCGCGTCGGGCTCCCGGCCGGCGGTGCGGGCCATCAGCGCGGCCACCTCGGCGCGATCGAGCCCGGCGAGCGTGACTGTGGTCGCCTTGGCGGTGAGCGGCAGCAGCCACGGCCGCAGCGGGTGCTCGACGGATTCGACTTCGGCGTCCCGGTAGGTACCGATCAGCAGCAACCGCTCGAACCAGGCGTGCTGGGTGACGAACTGGAGCAGCCGCAGCGACGCCGGGTCGGCCCAGTGCAGGTCGTCGAAGACCACGGCGACCGGGCGGTGCTGGGCGACGGCGACCAGGGCGGCGGTCACCGCGTCGTGCCTGTCGAACTCGGCCCGGCCCGCGTCGCCCGGCTCGGCCACGTGCGTGTCGCCGGGCTCGGTCGGGTCGCCCGGCTCGGTCGCCTCCGCGGTGTCACCCGCCGCCCGCTCGCCGAGCAGTGCCGCCAGGCCCGCGTCGGCCGCCTCCCGCACCCCGCGCCGGTCGTCGGCGGACCGGGCCAGCCGCCGCAGGACCTGCACCCATGGCCAGTAGTCGGGTGCGGTGTCGGAGTCCCAGCAGGCGGCACCGAGCACCAGCGCCCCGCTGCGACGGGCCTCGTCGGCGGCGGCCGAGACCAGTGTGGTCTTGCCGATGCCCGGCTCGCCGGTGACCAGGACGAGACCGCCGTGGCTGTCGACCAGCCGGGCCACCTCGGCGCGCAGCAGCGCAGCGGGATGCTCCCGCCCGATGATGTGTTGGCCGAACCTCGGCTCCATGACCTCACGACGCTAGTCGAAGGGTCCGACAAACCGGGGAGCGTTCAGATCCGCGCGTCGGTGACGACGTGCGCGCACGCCGGACAGGCGGCCGGTCCCTGTTCGGCGAACCACCGGCAGGTACGCCGGATCGCGCACTTCGGCAGCGTCTCCTCCGCGGGCGGGGCGGTCTCGGCGTACGAGGCGGCCATCCGGGCGCCCAGCCCGCAGTGCGAGCCGGTCCAGAAGCCGCAGGACGAGGTGACGCACGGGCCGGCGAGCCGGGCCCGCGACTCGATCGGCTCGTCGGAGTCACCGAGCCCGGCGAGCGCCACCTCGGCCGGTACGGCCGGAGTCACGTAGGCCACCCGGCCCGCCGGAGTGATCATGCCGAGGAACACGGTGGCGTTCGACGCCGGGGTGCTCGGGCACATCCGCTCCGGCGTGCCGGCCGGCCGGGCGGCGTCGGTCACCGCTGGATCCAGAACCCGATGTCGTTGATCTTCTGCCCGAGGTCCTGGGCGAACGGGCCGTCGATGACCCAGAGGCCGTACCACTCGGGACGCAGCTTGATGTTGCCGTGACCGACGGTCAGCGGGTTGGTCAGCTTGGCGTCGGCGGTACGCAGGGCGGCCAGGCCGGCCTTCT
Source organism: Micromonospora sp. RV43 (assembly GCF_001029515.1). Classification (NCBI taxonomy): domain Bacteria; kingdom Bacillati; phylum Actinomycetota; class Actinomycetes; order Micromonosporales; family Micromonosporaceae; genus Micromonospora; species Micromonospora sp. RV43. The sequence goes on from NZ_LEKG01000018.1 coordinate 30,429, forward strand.
GGATCTCCGCGGCGATCAGGGTCTGCTGCTCGGGGCTCAGATCGACGCCGTCGACCACGAAGCGGAACTCGTTGCGGGCCATGTGCTACCTCCGGTCACTCGTACGATTCGGTGCCCAGCCCGCGACGCAGGCTGGTGCGGGTGAAGGCCGCCCAGCCGGCGTGCGAGGCGGCGTCGGTGCGGTGCCCGGCGCGGGCGAGCACCCGGGCGGCGTGCTCCGCCCAGCGGTGGACGGTCGCCGCCGCGTCGCCCCACAGTTCGCGGCAGGCCGCGACCGCGAAGGCGACCTGTTCCGGCGCGCCGGTGAACCCGGCGGGTCCGTCGGCGACCCGGATCGTGCCGTCCGGGCGGACCCGCACGCTCGGGAAGTGGTGGTGCAGGCTGGCCAGCGTGGCCAGGTGGGTGGCGTCCCGCCGGCCGGCGGCGAAGCCGGCGCGCAGCTCGTCGTCGCGGCGGTGCCGGATCCCGTGCAGCACCAGCGCGTCGCCGGCCGCCTCGATCCGGGCGACCACCTGCACCGGCACGCTCCAGGCCGACGGCGAGTTCGCCGACCAGAACGCCAGCCAGGCGGCGAGCCGGGCGTGGAAGTCGGCCTGGACGGCGACCGCGAGCGCGGACCCGTCGGGCGCGCGCAGCGCGGCGGTGGCGATGCGGTCCCTGGTGATGAGCGGCGTCGCGGGGCGGCTCGGAGCGGCCGCCGCGGCGCCGGTGGTGGAGGCGACGGCCAGGCCGGTCACTGTGACCGCCGAGGCCGCCGCCGCGCCGGCGAGCAGCCGCCGACGGTCGAATAGGTGTCCGTTGTCGTTCATCGTCGGCCCTTCGTCGACGGCAGTGGCCCGACGTTATCGACCGGAAGCGATCAGGAAAACACCCTGTGTGACGGGAGGTCGACAGGAAAGCCGGGGATACCCGGCGGCGTGAACGACTGTTCCTGTGCCGCATTCACGCGACCCGCCGTCGCTCAGGCCCGGAGCAACCCGGCGACGGCCCGCTGCGCGTCGACTACCGTCGCCGCCGGCAGATCGAGCGCCCAGAGCGCGGCGGCCAGGTAGTCCAGGACGCGCCAGCGCTGCTCCCCGGTCAGCGGCGGGCGCCGCGATCCACCGAGGGCCGGTCCGCCGACGTCCGCGGGGTCGCCGTCCGAACCCCGCCGCGCCCCGCCGAGAGCCGCGCCCAGCCGGGCGGTGAACAGCGCGGCGAGCCGCTGGCGGTCCACCCCGATCAGGTACGGCGCCAACTCCGCGTCGGCCGCGATCAGCCGCAGCCAGCGGTGCACCGCCGCGCGCACGGCGACCGGGCCGAGCCGGTCGCGGGGCTCGCGGGAACAGGTCGCCACCTCCGTGGTCCGCACGACCAGGGGTACGGATGATCGAGTCCGGTCAGTTCACCGCAACCCTTGATATCGATGAATACCTATCTATAGGCTTGCGGCGTTCCGCTCACCCCCCATCCCAAGGAGTGTGAACCATGCGTAAGCCCAAGCTGTCCCGGATCCTCGCCACCCTCGCGGCCGCGACGCTGGCAGCGCTCGGCGCGGTAGCCGTCAACCCGGCTCCGGCCTCCGCCGCCGTCCGCAACGTCTGCTACAACATCAGCCAGGCCGGCCCGTTCGCCAACACGGCGGTGCAGGCGGCGGCGATCTGGAACAACTACACGAACAACATCAACATGGCCCAGTGCGGGTCCAACCTGCGGATCACCTACACCTACGGCGGCGGCTCGTACGCCCAGCGCACCAGCCTCGGCAACGGCCGCGTGGTGATCGACTACTACCAGGCCCAGCAGTACTCGGCGCTGCGCATCATGACGCACGAGATCGGCCACATCCTCGGCCTGCCGGACAACTACAACGGCAACTGCGCCATCCTGATGTCCGGTGGCAGCGCCGGCACGAGCTGCACCAACCCGTACCCCAGCTCCACCGAGGCCGCCCGGGTCGACTCGCTGTTCGGCTTCGCCGCCCGCAGCGCGACGCCCGCCCAGGTCTTCACCGGCAGCTGGCCGGCCGCCTCGACGGTGGGCGCCCAGCGCTGACGACGCAGTGACGACGGGGTCGGCGGGTCACCGCCGGCCCCGTCCGCGCGTCCCGCGCCGACCCGACGCGGCGTCGTCGGCGAGATCCGCCGCGCGGCGGCTCAGCCCTTCGACCCGCTCCCGGAGCCGGCGCAGCGCCTCGGCGTTCCCGTCCACGTCGGACACCTCGTCGAGCAGGCCGACGTAGTCGGCGGCCAGCCGCCGGTGCGCCGGGGCGACCGGCCCGACGTACCGGTCCAGGTCGATGATCTGCTGGGCGAGAACCGCGGTGGCGGCACCGAGCGCGGCCCGCTCGTCGGCGCGTGCGTCCCGCCCGGCCCGGCGCGCGTCGGCCAGGCGTCCGGCCCGCCGGCCGCCCAGCCAGAGCACCGCCGCACCTGCCACGACCCCGGCCACCGCGCCGCCGGCCAGCAGATACCGGGGCAGCGACGGGCTGATGGTACGGGCGCCGTCAGGCACCAGACCGGCCCGGACCAGCCGGTCGTAGTTGAGCACGATCACCTTCAGCGCCTCGACCGGCCGGTCCACGAACGCATCGGCGCCCCGGCTGATCGTGGTCTCGGCGACCATGGCCCGCCCGAGGTCACGCGGGCCGTCGCCGCCGAGGCGGGAGCAGCCGTACGTGTCCCAGTCCTCGCCGTCGCGGCTCATCGCCAGCACCAGCGTGCCCTGGGTGGCGCGTTCGGTGTCGTCGCACGCCTCCCGCAGGTCGGCGCCCGGCTCCATGATCAGCACCACCAGCCGCCGGTTGCCGATGACCCGTTCGGCGGCGGCCCGGTCCAGGTCCACTCCGGGCGCCGCGTAGACCGAGGAGCCGCGTACCTGCCGGGCGGCCGGACCGTCCAGGATGCCTCCGGTCCACAGCGCCCAGCCGGCCAGCGCCAGGCAGGCGAGCACCGCCCGGCCGAACGCGGTGCCGACCAGGCGGCCGAGCAGCCGGCGCGGGCCGGTCGCCGCCACGCCACGACGGGTCGCCGTCCGCTCGGGACGGGCCGCGACGCGGCTCACGACAGCCTCGCCCGCAGGTAGACGTCCGGCCGGTAGCCGGGCATCCGCACGTCCCGGGCCACGTCGTCCAGCTCGGCCGCCGCGTCGGCGAGCAGTTCGCGTACGTGCCGGTCGGGCAACCCCTCGTCGAACGCGTCCCGGGCCGCCCGCAACCGGCCGACCCCCCGGACCAGCGCCGGGTCGCTGCGCGCATCGGTGAGCAGCGACAACTCCACAGCCAGCGCGGAGAGCCCGGCCAGCCGGGCCGGCGTGCCACCCGGACCGACGTCGGCGGGACGGCGGCCGGACCCCCGCACGGTACGGATCGACAGCACCACGAAACCCGCCACGCACCCGGCGAAGATCCAGGGCAGTGCCGGCAACGCCACCCGCAGCGGGTCGAACGGCCGGTACGGCAGCGGGCGGTCGAACAGCCCCGCGTACCGCACGTCGGTGACCTGGGCCAGATACGCGCCGAGCACGTTCTGCTGGGGATAGGCGTAACGGCCGAGCCGCCCGCCGAACTGGGCGTAGAAGCTCGCGCCCGCCACCTCGGCGAACGACGCCGCACCCGGACCGTGGTACTCGATCCAGTCGCCGTACATCACCACCAGCGGCTGGTCCGGGGCGAGCCGGTGCAGCGCCGGCCCGTACGCGGGCAACGGCTCGCCGTACGGCTGGGCGGGCAGCACCACGAACCAGGCGCCGTCCGGGAACGCGGCGCTCGCCGCCTTCTCCGGCAGCTCGGGCAGCGTGGCGCCGGGGCCCACGTACCGGCCGGTGGCGCGCAGCGCCGCGACCACCGGGGCCAGGTCCGGGCCGGTCGGCTCCCGCCAGCGCAGGTCGTCGCCGTCCGGCGGGGTCGGCTGGTCGTGCAGCGCGGCCAGCAGCGCGAGCACCGAGCCGGTCACGTCGCCGGTGGCGAACCGGGCCCGCCAGCCCGGCAGGTCGTCCGGCGAGGCCACGTAGAGGCCACCGCTGACCTCGGTGCCGACGATCCGGATCTCGGCGTTCTCCACGTCCTTCACCCGCCGGCGTTCGGCCTCGTCCAGACCGGGCGGGGCGACCAGGATGCGGGTGCCCCGGTCACCGACGGCGGCCCGGACCCGCTGCTCGTCCCAGCGCGCGACCGCGCCCGGCAGCCGGACCACCGGATCGGCGGCGACCAGCGCGGTCATCTCCTCGACCGAGGGCACGCTCGCGTCGCTCAACTCCCCGGCCGAGCCCTCGGGCAGCGCGGCCGTCGACGGGGAACGCCCGTAGCTGACCTCCACGCTCTGCCGCTGCGCCACCAGGAACACCACGAGCACCGCCGCCGCGGCGGCCAGCAGCGACCAGCGCAACAGCTCCCTGCGTACCCTCGTCACCGCCCGGCCCGCCACAGCTCGTCGGCGCGGCGGGCGTGCTCGGCCGCCGCGCGGGCCGCGTCGGCGCCGCCGCGGGCGGCGGCGAGCATCTCGGCGTGGGCCAGCAGCCGCTCGGCCTCCGGCACCGTCGTCGAAGACGCGTCCCGGCTGACTGTGGCGTCGTGGATCGCCGCCCGCGCCGACGACCAGGCGACCCGCCGGCCCTCGGCCCGGACGCGGCGCCGGGGCAGCGACACGGCGAGGAAACCGGCGGCCACCGCCACCACTCCCCCGCCCAGCCAGGGCAGCACGCTCGCGGTCATGATCCCTGTCTAACGCACCGCCGCCAGCGCCGCGCGCCGAGGGCGGCGGCTCAGCCGGCGCCCGTGTTCTCGTGGACCACGTGCGGGCACCCCTCCACCCGGCAGGTGTCCTCCAGCAACGCGCGGATGGCCGGCGTCACCCGCAGGTTCTGCGCAAAGCCCACCATGTCCGCGTAGAGCTGGTTGTGGGTGCGCTCGTAGCGGCGACGCTTCGGGATGGCGGTGAGGAAACCGGCCCGCACCGCGCCGTTGAGCACCGAGGCCGGGTCGACGATGCGACGGCCCGACAGCAGGCCCTTCTCGTCGAGCGAATCGCGCCGGTAGTGCCCGTCCGGCCGGACGAACTTCAGGAACAGGAACCGCAGTTGCAGCGCGGTGGGGCAGGGACCGACGAAGTGGCGCTCCCGGCGGCCGTCACCGCCGAGCAGGCGGACGAAGTCGTTGACGTCCTCGATCGCCGGACGGCTGTCGATCTCGACCGAGACGAAGCCGGTGAGCTGCCCGAAGTCGGCCTCGGCCAGACTCGGCAGGCAGGCGTCGAAGCGAGTGCCGTGCAGCGTCGCGTCGGACAGGTCACAACCGGCCATCTCGCAGTTCTGGAAGCGGGTCGACTCCAGGTTCGCGCCGCGGAAGCTGACCTCGGCCAGCGACAGGTTCGCGAAGGTCAGCCCGGACAGGTTCTGCCGTTCCAGCGGAGCGTGCGGCAGCAGCCGGTCGCAGTCGGGAAGCCCGAGCAGCACCTGGAGCATGTTGCGGAACGCGGTCGGCGCCGTGGTCGCGCTCGCCAGCCGGGTGAGCAGTTCCTCGCCGGCGGCGAGTTCCCTGATCCGCGCGCACAACACGCGGATGGCGAAGGAGTCCGGCGGGAAGGGCCGGCAGTCCAGCAGTTGCGCGAATCGCACCGGGTTCACCGCGAAGTACCGGGCGGCCCGGTCGCCGATCTGATGCTCGAAGATGACGTCCTGGGCGAAGCGCACCCGCTGCCGCTCCGACGCGGCACGGAAGACCGGCAGGCGGCAGATGGCGTCGGTGCAGCGTTCCCGCTCCACGTCGGAGAGGTCAGCCGGGAGCACGAAGGCGGCGAGTTCGCCGATCTCGTGGACCGGCACACCCCGGTTGTCGTTCTCCAGCTCGGCGACCGCGACGTCGCTGATGATGTCGAGGAGATCCGCCCGGTTGACGACGTTCTCCTGCAACTGCTCCTTCTTGTACTCCCGGTCCATGATCGCGTCCACCGCGTCGTGGACCAGGTCCATCTCCGAGTAGTCGTCCGGGATGCCGTCGGTCTGGCCGAGCGCGACCCGCTCGGCCAGCAGTTCGGCGTAGTACGGGGTACCGCAGAGCCGCATCAGCTGCGGCTTCGCGTCGACGATGTCGAGCAGGCGGTGGTCGTCGTCCTGAAGGCGGATCCGCGCGAACGTGCGGATCGACTCGGGCCGCCAGGGCAAAAGGCGGAACTCCTCGACGTACTCGTGCGCCACCGCGAGGAAGTCACGCAGTGCCTGGTTGGAGCTGAGCAGCGAGTCCCGGACGCAGAGCAGGATGCGCGGCGTGGTCGGGTTGTCCGGCCGGGCCACGATCTCACGGATGTACTCGAAGAAGTCGGGGTCCTGGGCGATGACCTCGTCCAGCCCGTCCAGCAGCCAGCTCGCGAAGCCCCGGGTGAGCATCCACTGGAAGGTGGGCTGCTTGACCGGGCGGGCGACCTCGGTCTGCAACAGGGCGTCGACCATCGGGCCCAACGCCGGCGCGCTCGCCAGCGCGGCGTAGTCGGGCAGCAGCGGCAACGGCCGGTAGGCACGGCGGAGCTGCTTCTTCGCCTTCTGGAAGTTGGTGTAGAGCGTCGCGAACAGCGACTGGAACAGCACGCTCTTGCCGAAACCGGCGGGCGCGGTCACCAGGACGATCGGGCGGTCCCATCCGCTCTGGCTGTCGAACCTGCGGGCCAGCTCGGTCATCAGGTCGTCGCCGACCGCGCCGGTACCCACCGCCCGGAAGGGCTGCGGTGTCCGCCGGCGGGCCGCCGACTCCCCGTCCCGGGACAGTTGCTGCGCGGCGGTGCCGGCCATCGCCGACATCGGTGAGTCGTCCCACTTGAACCGGGCGTCGAAAAACTGGATCGGCACCCGGATGTCCACGTTGAACTCGTGCTTGGCAAGCCTGCGGAACTCCGTCGACAGGCCCTGGGTGGACTCCACGAGCAGGAACTTCGCCCCCGGCGTACGAGCCTCCTCGGCGAAGCGTTGCAGAAGGCTCGCCTCCCGCCGGTGCAGGTCGTCGGCGTCCGGGACCGCGGGGCACCAGACGGTCATGTGCTCGCTGTTGTCCGCGTACGCCGCACGGCGGGCCCGGACCACCTCGGCCCGCGTCTGCACGGGAACCGACCACCCCTCCGACTCGAGGAACGTCACCGCCTCGTCGTAGAGCGTCATCGATCATCCTCCATCAGGAATCGGAAGGGTTCCCATCTGTCGTGACCGCCGACGACGTGCAGGAACGCGCAGGCCCGGCTGACCGCGATGTAGCTGGTCGTCCAGTCCTCGTCCCCGTCGTCGGCGTAGACAACGGCCGGTGCCTCGCACCCGTGGAACTGACGCACCGTGCACACCGCCAGGCCGTCACCGCGCAGTCCGGGGCTGACCCGCACGCCCTGGCCGGCCAGCGCCCGGCGGATCGCGGCATGGCTGCCCTGCGTCGCGGTCACCAGGACCGCCTGGCTGGTCGCCAGGTCCTTCACGATCTCCACGACCGCGTCCACGCAGGCCCCGACGAGATCCGCCGTGCCGTCGGTGAACCGGGGCCGCCGGCCGTCCGGGCCGGTGAACGGCGTGTGCGCCCCGGAGACGCGTGCCACCAACTTGGCGATAGGCAGCGTGTTGCGGCAGTTCTCGGTCAGCCAGAACTCGTTGAACGCCCCGTCCGGACGCCACGTGCCGGACCGGTCCCGCTGGTACGGGTCGGCGAACAGCACGACCGAGCCGTCCGGCCGGACGAGTTCGCGCAACGCCACCAGCAGGTCCTCGTCGTGGCTCTGCGCCTCGTCCACGATGAGGCAGTCCAGCGGTCGCCCGTACGCCTCGACCAGGCTCAGCACGGTGGCCCACAACGGCTCGCCCTCGTACCCGCCGATCCGGTCGGCCCCGAACAGGTCGCACAGGACGTCCTGCGGATCGCCGGAGCTCACCCCCGGTACCCGCAACTGGCGGCGGATCTCCAGGCGCAGGTCACGCTGCTGCCCGATCACCGCCACGCGCAGCCCGCGGGCCGCCAGCTCCCGCGCGCGTTCCTGTGCCAGCAGGGTCTTGCCGGTGCCCGCCGCGCCGAGTACGAGCGACGCCGGGCGGCGGGACGTGCCCGCCAGCACCTCCAACTGCCGCCCGGTGAGCTGGATCTGGCGCCGGGTCAGGCGGTCCAGGTCGTCAGCGGCCAGGTCGACGTCGTAGCGCAGGGTGCGCGCGACCACGGCGCTCGGCGCCAGCGCCGCCAACGCCTGCTCGAAGTCCGACCGGCTGGTCCATCCGCGCTGGTCCCAGTGGGCCATGACGCGTTCCACCAGGACCGGCGCATGCTCCAGCGAGGCTGCGGTCAGCACGATCGTGTCCGGGGCGTGCGGACCGAGGTTGCCCGACGGCCGCCCGTCGGTGAACACGACGCAGTGCCCGGCCGGCACCTGCCGGATACCGGTGCTGCGGCGCAGCCAGTTGGCCAGCGCGTACCTGTTGCGCACCGCCTGGTCGAACGGATCGCCGAGCGGCACGTCGGCGCCGCGCCGGGAGGCGAACCACTGCCGGTCGGTGACCCGGTAGCCGCCGTCCTTGACCTCCATGATCAGCAGCCCGTGCCGGGGATGGAGCAGGACGAAGTCGGTCTCACCGATCCGGAGCCGGGCCTGGCCGGAGTCGACGTACGCCAGGTTGTGCAGCACGCACCACGAGTCGTTCAGGGAGCGGAGACGCTCGAAGACGACCCGCTCGCCGCGCGTGGCGTTCGTTCGCTGATGCCGCGGGAAGAAGCGCGCCAAGACCGCCTCCGGGCGGAAGACGAACAGGAAACCTCATTGTCGATGGGCGGCAGCCAGGCATTCCACCACCTGAATTACCGTCTTCTGTAGACGATCGGTCACCTGGAGGTCACGCACCGCACACCGAACTGACAGGCATCGTGCCCGAACGGATGAAGCGGCAACGGCAGGACGGGGGGCCAGAATTCGGATACAAGCACCTCGATCAGCTCGGGGAGGAATGCGCATGCCGGTCGGGAACACGGGCGTCCTGCTCGTCGACTGGGACAACCTGGCCGGCGCCGTCATCGGTCGTGGCCACCTGGTCGAGCGGGGCATCGTCGACGCGCTCTGGAGCGACGCGACCACCAGGTGCGGTGGCCACCTCCAGTACAAGCACATGGCGGCGGTGCGGTTCGACGGCAGCATCACCACCGCCATGACGGAGCACCTCATCGACGCCGAGGTGGTGGTCAGCCTGAAGGAACAGGCCGACATCCACCTCACCGTGCTCGCCATGGACTACCTCCACCAGGGCTGCGGTCAGTTCGTGCTGGTCACCGGTGACCAGGACTTCATCCCGTTGATCCGCCGCCTGCTGCGGGACGGCTGCCGGGTGACGGTCGTCTACGGCGATCCGGACCGGCTCTCCCCGCAGTTCCGGAGCATCCTCACGCTGCCGGGGCTCGACTCGATCTGCATCGACGACATCTACTCGCTCCGGCAGCCGCCCGCCGCCGGCTGCAAGGCCCTGCTCGGCCTGGTCGAACTGCAACGACGCGGTGTCATCCTGGGCGGACGGGAACAGGCCGAGCGCACCGCGACGCTGGCGCAGTGGGGCGTCCTGCCCGACGAGGACGAACTGCGGTACTGGGCGCTCATCGAGTCCATCGGGCAGAAGGTCACCCGCACCGACGCGGCGGTACGCGCCAAGGACGGTTTCCTGCCCCGCCCGATGACCCGCGTCTACGTCGACCTGAACGCCGGCCGGTTCACCGATCTCGTCGCCGTCGACTACGCCGTGCGGCGCCTGGCGGCCCGGCCGAAAGGGCTGACCGCCACCCAGCTCCGCAGCGGGCCGTTCCAGTCCGACGACGGATCGCGGCTGCTGCGCGTGCTCGACGCGCTCACCGCCGTGCGGCTGGTGCGCAGGGGCGCCGACGACACGTACTCGGTGACCACCGACGATCTCGCACTGGGCTATCTGGAGCCGCTGTGGCGGGTGCACGCGGCCCTGACCATGGAGTCCTTCCGGCAGCAGCGGCGTTCCATCCCGTACCGGAAGCTGTCCGGGCTGATCGGCGCCGGCGGTGTCGGACAGGGGCCGAACCGACGCGCCGCCGGCGCGGTCAGCCAGGCCATCCGGTACGCCGCCACGGCCGGCGTGATCGACGCGGTCGCGGTCGACGGCGACCGTCACGCGATCGCCACCGACTCGGCGTTCGTCCGGCCGATCGAGAACGCCTACCACGAGCTGTACCGCGCGTTCGCCGATCGCGGCCCGAGCCCGGTGCCGGAGAACGAGATCCTGGAGTTCATGACGGTGCGGGACCGGACCCGGGCGGAGCCGGTGTTCGGCTACGACTCCCGCGACCGGCACCGGATCCTGCGGGTTCTCGCCCAGTCCCGGGCGCTCACCTGGCGGGACGAGAAGGTCACCGTTCCGCGTACCCGATGGGGCGACGCCGGATCGTCGTTCGCCTAGGGGCCGTCGTGCTCCGCCGGGTCCGGGCCCGCCTCAACGCCGTCGGACGCCACGGGCTGGTGTTCGCCGGGGCGGTGGCGACCTGCGCCGCAGTGGCCGCCGTGGTGGTGGCGGTCGCCGGCCCCGGTCAGCGGGCCGCCCCGATCGTCGGCTCCTTCGCCGTCATCGCCTCCACGGTCGGCGCGCTCGCGGCGATCCACCTCTCCCGGCAGGCGCTGGCCCGCACCGACCGGCAGCTGGAGGAGACCCGCCGCTCACTGGTGCTGAGCCGGTACCCGCTGCTGCTCCCGGTACACCAGGCGGTGGCCTTTCCGGACTCCGGCGGCATGGTGACGCACCACCCGCCCGCCGAGGACCGGTTCGCGCTCGCCTCGGCGCCGGAGCCGGCGTACGCATTCCTCGCGATCACGAAGAACCACCTGGTCGTCCCGGTGGAGAACGTCGGCGAGGGGCCGGCGCTGCGGGTCAGCGGGACGCTGTGGTGCTCGGACGGCCGCAGCGGCCCGGTCACCGGGGTGTCCGCGCTCGGCGCGGGCCGGAGCGGCGTGCTGGCGGCCGTGCTGAGCCACGACGGGCGGCCGACACCGGAGCGGTTGCGGGCGATGGTGGCGCGGGACACCGGGCCGGCCATCGCCTACCAGCTCGACCTGCACTACGTCGACGTCTTCGCCAACGCCCGCCGGACGACCGCACTGTTCGACCCGCGGGGACGCGGCGCGTGGCAGCACTCCTACGACGACGAATAGCCCTCGTTGAAGCCCTCCACGAACCCGCCCGCGAACCCGGAGAGGACACATCCGGCACAACACAGGATCACCAGCAGCGCCGGCACCGCGACCCAGAGGACTATCGCCCACCTGCCGTTCTCCTGGGCCGGCGGCGGCTGCACGAACGCCTGCGGCGGGTACTGCGGCGGCGGGTAGTGCGCCTGCTGCTGGTACGGATCCGGCTGGTACGGATCCTGGTAGTACGGGTCGTGAGGGTGCATCCGGCCATCGTGCCCACCGACCGCAATCGCCGGAACACCCGAACGGCCGGAAAGGGGAAAGCCCCAGCACGAGGCTGGGGCCGGGTATTGAGACGGCTCGGACAACGACTACATGTCAGCTCATCGTCGCCAGCCACCATCTCCCCTATGAGCAAGGTTAGGGTCACCCTCCGCAAGCGTCAACTCGGTCACCCGTACGAGTTGGGACGCCGATCATGCCATCCGAACAACCCCTCGTCCGGCCCGGTGGGCATCGAGGTGGGTCAGCACCGTCTGGTTGGCCTCCCAGCCGTCCGGGAACTTCACCGGCACGTCCAGGTGCACCCGCTCGGTCGACGGATACGCGTCGAGCAGCTCACCGATCCCGGCCCGCGCCACCACCACGCACGCGTGCCGGTGCCGTGACGCCAGCACGCACAGCCGCCCCGACTCCAGGTGGAACGCGGTGGCGTCGCGCCGGCCGGAGAGCGGGTGCAGCACGATCGTCACGTCGTACTCCCGGCCCTGGAGCCGGTTGGCGGTGTCGACGGTGATGCCCGCCCCGGCCGCGCCCAGCCGGGACCGGATGGCCGCGACCTGGTCGCGGTGCGCGGCCCCGACGGCGATCCGGTCCGCGGTGACCGGCGCGCCGCCCGGCGCGGCCTCGCTCACCGCGACCGCGCCGCGCCGCAGCACCCGCAACGCCAGCTCCGCGCAAGCCGCGGCGGCTTCTCCATCGGTACGCACGGTGTGCCGGGCGGGCAGCTCGTGCAACGCCCAGCCGGTGGCGGCGGCCACCTCGACCGAGGCGTCGTAGGCGTCACCCGCACCCGCTTCGGTGAACGTCAGCGCCCGGTCGGACGGCCCGGTCCCGGCGCGGAACCCGGTGAACGGGTAGAACGCGGCGGACACCACCGGGGCGGCCGAGTCGGGCAGCCGCCACGACACCGGCAGCCGGTGCACCGGCAGCTCCGGGTTGTGCCGCAGCAGCGTGGCCACCGCCGACTGCATCGGATCCCAGGTCAGACCGGTCCAGCGGAACGTCTCCACGGTGCTGAACGGATCGAGCTGACCGGGGTCGCCGACGAACAGCGCCCGCTCGAACCGCCCCGCCACGCGCAGCAGCGCGTCCGCGCGCATCTGATACGCCTCGTCCACGATCGCCCACGGCCAGCTCCCCTCGGTGACAGTGGCCCACTTGGCCGCCGTACCGATGGTGACCGCCGGGCCGCCCAGGTCGGCGACCTTCGCCGCGACCCGGACCGCCGGATGGGCGGTGACCCGCTCGGTGGGCCGGTAGTCGGTGGCGGAGAGCCGCCCGACGCGCAGCTCCGGCGCCCTGCGGCCGAGCCGGTCGATAAGGTCGTCCACCTGCTCGTTGGTCTGCGCCACGATCATCAGCGGATCGCCGGTGGCAGCGGTCTCGACGGCGGCGCGGACGACGAGGGTGGACTTCCCGGCGCCGGGTGGCGAGTCCACGACGACGCCGCGGTGCGTGCCGTCGCGCAGATCCCGCAGCACACGCTGGATCACCTGCTCGGCTTCGTGCAAGGAAGGGCCCCCTTTTAACGTCTCCGGTAGAGGCGGGGCCCCTTCTTAACACGCCACGGGATAGGACTGCGCGGCGACGCCAGGGAGTTCATCACCCATCGATCACCTTGCACCCGGCTGCCACACTCGCCGTCAGGGACGACGGGGGAATCGCAGGTGAGACGATGGACCTTCACCGCAGTCGCATCGGTTGTGTCATCGCTTTCGTCCTGCTGCCGTTCGGTCTCTGCATGGTGCTGTTCGGGCTGGGCGGGAGCACCCTTCGACTGATCGGCGGGCTGATCCTCGGCGGACTCGTCATGCTCGCCGGCGTCGCGGGCGTCGTCGAGGCGGTCCGGCCGTTCCGGTTCCACATCAGCCTCGAAGGATTGACCGTCCGGACGGCCGAGCTGAACCGGCTGCTGCCCTGGGCGGAGATCGACCACCTGGTCCTGTACCAGCCACCTCCGGTGCTGGCCGGCAAGCGGATGCCGTCGCCGTTGCTGCTGCTCGTACCCGCACCCGGGTCGACCCTCGACGTCCCGCTGACCCACCGCAGCCCGTTGGACGACCGGCCCTGCCTGCTCCTGCTCGAAGTGCACGACGTCCGGGAGAAGACGGACCAGGTGGCCGACGCCCTCGCCCGGTACGGCGGCAGCCGTTTCACCGACCACCGCCAGCTCGTCCGGCAGCGTTTCGACTCAGCCCGCTTCCCGGTCGAAGCGCGCGGATACGACCGGGCTGCCGTCGACGCCCTCGTGCAGAAGGGCCGGGAGGCGCTGCGGTCGGAGGATTTCCTGGGGCGGCTGGGGGCGAAGGCAGAGGTGGAACTCGCCCTGGCCGAGTTGCCGCTCGTCGCGCACGGTTACGACCGCGTCCGGGTCGACGCGTTCCTGCGGGACCTGTCCGCCGCGTTGGGACGTTTCGAGGAGGGCGAGGAGGAGTCCGGTTGACGTGTCCGCACCCCACTTACCGCCTCGTACCGCCTATGGTTTGCGGGCGAGTAGCCCGACGAAGGTGTGGTAGGTGTCGGTCTGCTGCGGGGCCGGCGCGTCCGGGTCCGGACGCCACTCGGCCAGCGGCACCAGGCCCGGCTCCAGCGGCGTCAGCCCGTCGGCGAAGGCGAGGATCTCCTCGTCGGTACGCCAACGACCGGTGCCGAGCGACTCGTTGAACACCCGCTCGACCTCGCGGGCCTTGCGGGAACCCTCCGGATCCCGCTCACCCGGGTCACGGAAGTGCGAGATCGCGACGTAACTGCCGGACGGCAGCGCGTCGATCAACGCCGCCGCCACCGATCGCGGGTCCTCGTCGTCGCCGATGTGGTGCAGGATCGCGAACAGCAGCAGCCCGATCGGGCGGTCGAAGTCGAGGAACCGGCGGACGTCCGGGTCGTTGAGGATCTCCTCCGGCTCGCGGATGTCGGCCTGGATCACCGTCGCGGTGCCCTCCGCGGCGAGCAGCGCCCGCCCGTGCGCCAGGACGATCGGGTCGTTGTCCACGTACACGACACGGGCAGCCGGGTTGTGCTCGATCGCGACCTCGTGCACGTTGCCCTGGGTGGGCAGCCCCGACCCGATGTCGAGGAACTGGTCGATGCCCGCCTCGGTCACGAGGTGGCGGATCACCCGGCGAAGGAACGCCCGGTTCGCCTGACCGGCGGCCGGCCCGTCCGGCGTGATCCGCAGGGCGTGCTCGGCGACCTTCCGGTCGACCTCGAAGTTGTCCTTGCCGCCCAGGAAGTAGTCGTAGACCCGGGCCACGCTGGGAACGGTGACGTCGATTCCGGGCGGTGCGGCCTTGTCGCGGGTCACAGGCTTCTCCAGAGTCCGTGGGCGGTTCCGGGCGTTTTCGGGGAGTGTAGCGACCGTACAGGGTGGATGGTCGCCCCGTCTGGGATCGCTCCCACCGGTCCGGCCCGTCACCAGGGCGTTCATCGACACGCCGAGGTCATCGCAGCTCCGCCGCCCCGCACCACCCGTCGTGACCATCCCGGTGTCCGCAGCGCCCGCCGCCGGGCAGCCGCACGTCACACCAGACCCGGTACCGCAGGTGCTGGGCGTCCTCCTCGCTGAGCGTCGTCTCGCCGAAGTCGACGGCAGGCAGGTGCCCGAGAGACCGCGCGAGCGCGGCTGCCAGCTCGACGGCGGCGTCCCGGCACGTCAGCGTGGTCGGCAGGTGGATTATCCAGCGCGGCTCAGTCATCGTGGCCGCGCCGCCGGCAGCCGTTGTGCCGGGACTGCCACTGCCGCAGCGCCTGGCGAATCCGCTCCGACTCGGTGCGCGCCGTGGTGAGCTCCCGGTGCAGGCGGTCCATCTCGTCGGCGACCCGGCACAGGTAGTCGTGCACCTGCGCCGGGTCCAGCCCACGCCAGCGGGTGTCGAAGAATGCGCTGCGCACCTGGTACGCCTGCACCCGCTCCCCGGTCACGTAGATCACGATGTCACCGCCCCGACCACCACGGCCTCGTCGGGCAGCCCGGCCGCGGCGAGCGTCGCCCTCCCCCACCGGGCCAGCCGGCAGGGGTACGGGACGCGCTCGCTGCGGCACAGCGGTCCCTGCGGCCAGTGCTCGGGCACGTGTACGCGCACGGCCAGCGCGGCGACGAGTAGTTCCTCGTCGGTGACAGGGGTGAGGACGGGGAAGTCGGCGAGTACGGCGGACATCGGCGGGCGCCTCCGGGTCGGGGTCTCGTGGAGTGGCGCCGGGGCGGGCGGAGACGGCGGAGCCGCGATCGGGGGACGCGGTGCCACCGGAGCCCGGCACCCGCCCCGGGCCATGTGCTGACCCTCAGTCCTCCTCGGCAGGAGACGCATGCCCTGCTGATCGTGGCCGCCATACACACACTGCATACGCTCGGTCACCATCCGAGACGTAGGGCGATATGCACGGTGCGTATACCGGGCCGCTCCGGAACGGGTTGAATGGTTAGGCTCGACTTCGGACACAGGTTCTCCGCGAACGGCGAGGTTGCCGGTGACACCTGCGAACTGCCCCCGTTGCGGCGGCCGCCTGGCGCGCGACAACGGCACGGGACGCTGCGCGCCCTGCCAGGCCGCCGAACGCGACCGCCTCAGCACGCCGCCCGCCGTACCCGATTCGTTCTGGGACCATGAACCGGTACGAACGGCGCTGGCCCGGCGGCATCTCGGGCAGGTGATCCGGGCGTACCGCCACCACCCGTACCACGGGCGGAGCCCGCTGCCGCAGAGCGTCGTCGCGGGGTGGCTGGGGATCACGCAGGCGCAGTTGAGCCGGATCGAGAACGGGCCAGCCCTGGTGCATCTCGACCGGTTGACGCATTGGGCGACCGTGCTCCGCATCCCGCCGGTGTCTCTCTGGTTCTCAGTCGGTCCAGACTCCCCGGCCAGCGCTCCGGCCGACGGGATCGGCGCAACACCAGACCTGGGTCGGCGAACCCTCCTGGCCGGCATCGCCGCGGTGTCGGCAGGAGCCGGGCTGGTCGGGGTCGCCGAGCAGCCCCGGCCCCGGCCTATCGGCAGTGCGGACGTCTCTCGGCTGAACGCGGTCTTGGAGCTCTACCGGTCGGTCGACTACGAATGCGGTGGCGGCCTGCTCTATCGGGAGGTCGCGCGGTTCGCGGAGTCGGTGTACGGGATGCTCGACTGGTCACACGCGCCCGGGCTGACACCCCGCCTCGTCGCGGCGGTCGCGGCGGCGCGTCAGTTGGCCGGCTGGACCGCGCTGGACGCCGGCTGGCACGCGGACGCTCAGCGGCATTTCGCCGCCGGCGAGCGGGCCGCGATGTCCGCTGACGATGCCCCGCTGGCGGCCCTGATCCGCTACTCGCAAGCCAAGCAGCTACAACACCTTCGGCACAACCACGATGCTCTGGCCGCGCTGAGGCTGGCCCACTCAGAGCTGGGATCGCGGGCGACCCCGGCGGTGAGGGCGCTGCTCTGGGGCGCGGAGGCCGCCTCGACAGCCGCACTCGGCGACCACCGAAGCGCGCTGACCCTCCTCGGTCGCGCGAGTGATCAGTTCGAGCGTGTAGATCCCGAACGCGAGCCGACCTGGATGGCCTTCTACGACCGTGGCGAACTGCTAGCCCAGTACGGCCGCGTGTACCGCGACATGGCCCGGCAGACCGGCACGCACGCGGCACAGGCGGTGCGGAGCGTCGAAGAGGCGATCGTCGCCTTCGGCCCGGCGAACGTCCGCAGCATGGTCCTGAACGAGGTCGGCTTGTGTAGTGCGCTCTTCCTCGCCGATGAGCCCGAGCGGGCGGTCGCTGTCGGCACGCGCGTGGTCGAGCAGTCGCGTGCGCTGAGTTCCAGTCGAGTGGTTGATCGAGTGCTCAACCTGCGGCGCGATCTCGGACGGCACCGCCACCTTCCTGTCGTTGCCGAATTCGATCGGACACTCACCGCACGAGCTGCGGCCACGGTATGAGCGGACGGTTCTCGGAAGAAGCGATGACCCGCGCCATGCGGGAGATCGCCAGCGGGCTTGAGGTTCAGACCGAGGATGCCCGCCTCCTGCGGCTGACGAACAACGCCGTGTTCGCGTTGCCGGATTCCGGGCTCGTCATCCGCATCGCGCGGACGCACCGGCTCCGGGATCGGGTGACGAAGGTCGTTCAGCTCGCGCGATGGTTCGCCGAGCTGGACGCGCCCACGATCCGGCTGGCGCCTGGCGTGGCGCAGCCGGTTGCGGTCGGTGACTTGGCCGCCTCGGTATGGGCCTACGTGCCACCCACTGGGCCTACTCCGACGGTGGATGACCTCGGCTCGGCGCTGCGGCGGTTTCATGCGCTCGGACCCCCGCCCTTCCCGCTGGCCGTCTGGGATCCGATCGGGGATGCGCGTCGACGCCTGGCGGATGCCGACGGGCTGAGCGCCCACGACTACGACTATCTGGTGGAGTGGTGCGACCGCTTGGAGCCCCAGATCGCCGACCTCAACCAGAGGGCGTCCCACTCGCTCATCCACGGGGACGCGCACGTCGGCAACCTGCTCCGGGATGCGTCGGGCGGCATCCTGTTCTGCGACTTCGACGCCACTTGTCTCGGACCTTGGCAGGTGGACCTGGCAGCGGTCGCCGTGGGCGAGGCCCGCTTCGGGAAGGCTGGGGAGCATCGGGCGCTCGCCGATGCGTACGGGTACGACGTGACGTCCGACCGCGACTGGCCACTACTGCGCGAGGCCCGCGAGCTCAAGATGATCGCTGCTGCTACGCCGCTTCTCGCAAGTTCGGCGAGCGTGGCGGCCGAATTCGCCAACCGATTGAAGTCGGTCACACAAAGCGATCACGGTCTGCGTTGGAAGCCATTCGCTGATCTCGTCTGATCGCCCTTCACCGAGTGGCTGCGGCTCGGTGGGATGCTGGTCTCGTGCGGGAGAATCTGCGACTACGCCGCCAGACCGCAGCAGAGGCCGAGAGCCTGATGGACCAGCTTTTAGACGTGTACCTCGACGCGCACGCCGACGACGGTCCGCGCTACACGGCCGAGCGGTACGAACGGCAGCTCGCGGCGCACATGCCCCAGGAACGCTGGGAGCTGGTGACGGCCCGCGTCGATGACGAGCTGGTCGGTTACGTCTACGGCTTCCCGCTCGGAGCCGATACGCGTTGGTGGGACGGCATCCACGAGCCGGTGCAGGACGGCTTCACGGACGAGAACGGCCGCCGGACTTTCGCAGTCTGCGAATTGCTGGTGCGGCGATCGTGGCAGCGCCGGGGTATCGCGCGGGCGCTCCACGACCGGCTCCTGAGCACCCGGCGGGAAGAGAGGGCGACGCTGCTCGTACGGCCTGACAACGCCGCCGCTCAGCAGGCGTATGACTCCTGGGGTTGGCGACCGGCCGGGTGGCTCCAGCCGACGCGCGAGGGCGCGCGTCTGTTCGAAGTCCGCACGAAGGAACTCACATTGAGTTCCTAGAGCCCTCAGAGCACAAGCCGCAGAGCCTTCTTCCAGCCTGCGACGCCATGCCATAAGTCGCCGCGGTCCGGTCGGACCTACGTGGTTCCCGATCACTAGCCGTTCAGTGGAAGGAGGGCCGTGATTGGCATGACAGTATGTCGATCATGGCAGATGCGGCTCTCGATCTCCGCCTTCGCAAAGCAGCTGCTGCTTGGCTGACCGAACGAGCACAACGCCAGCAGGAACTGGCGACGAAGGCAGAGCTAGCGCAGTTCGCCTTTGAAGGCCGACGAGTCGCTCTCCTGGATCCACAGCGCGGTATCCGTAAGCCTGCGTTTCTTGATGCAGCGCTGTCCATCCGCACAACGTTCACCCCGCCGGGCCACCCACCGCCCTACGAGGACCGAGAGGGACCGGACGGGCTCCTCCGATACAAGTACCGTGGAAACGACCCCAACCACCATGAGAATGTCGCGTTGCGCCGCGCATACGAACACCGTCTACCACTGATCTGGTTCGTTGGCATCGCACCTGCTCTCTACCTGCCGCGGTATCCGGTGTGGTTGATCGCGGACGAGCCAGAACAACTGCAGTTCGCGGTTGCGCTTGACGAAGCACAGCGATTGATCCCACCGGGAAGCGCAGTCGATACGGATAGGCGAAGGTACGTCGAACGTCTGACGAAGCTACGTCTTCACCAGCCGGTTTTCCGGGCTAGGGTGATACAGGCCTATGGGACGCCCTGCGCGATCTGCCGGCTACGCCACCGGTCGCTGCTGGATGCTGCCCACATCATCCCTGACGGCCAACCGGCGGGCGATCCGATCGTGCCCAACGGCCTAGCCCTCTGCAAGATTCATCACGCGGCGTTCGATCAGAACATCATCGGAATCCGACCCGACCACCGAGTCGAGGTGCGTCCCGACATCCTGAAGGAAGTCGATGGACCGATGCTGCGTCATGGAATCCAGGAGATGCATGGATGCCACATTGCGCTGCCTAGGGAGCGCTCTGCTCATCCCCATCGTCAAAGGCTTGAGGCACGCTACGAGAAATTTCGGGCGGCTGCCTAGAAGACCGCCTGTTAACTGGGCTCTGTCGGCCGGGCTGGCGCTGGCAGCACCCGGCCCAGCAGCACCGCCGCCCCACCCGCGACCACCCCGACCATCGTCCCGGTGACCAGGCTCGACATCACCGCCGCACCCCGCAACAACGCCTCCCGCGCCCCCGGCTCCAGCCCGGCCAGCCCCGGCGCATCCATCCCCAGCGACGAGTCCCAGAACACCTGGTGACCGGCCGCCAGGAACACCCCGTACAGCGCCCCGATCACCACGATCGTCAGGAACGGGCGCGGTGGCCGCCGCCACAGCACGGCGGCCACCGAGCACAGCGGCGGCCCGACCGCCAGCAGCGCAGCCACGACCGTGCCCTCCGGCACGACGTCCAGGTCGTGCAGCGCCACGCGCGGGGCGGCAAGCGCGGCGAGCGCTACCAACGCCGGCCAGGCGAACCCGAGGGTACGGCGACCGGCGCTCATCGCGTCACCTCCGCCGACCCGGAGCCGGATGCCGAAGCCGGCGCCGAAGCGGGCACCGGAGCCGACGCCGAGCCCGGCGCGGTCGAGCGCACGAACTTCAGCAGCGCGACGAACGCGAGTACGGCCGTCACCGCGCCCCCGGCGAAGCGCACCCAGTGACCGGCGACGAATTCGGCCGCGACCTGGCGCAGGTACTCCGGCGAATGCGTTCCCACCGGGTCCACGAACATGATCTCGTTACGCGGCCAGAAGAAGACAGCGGAGAACACGAACTCGCAGACGACGAACACGGCCGTGGCGCCGGCGACCCACCAGCGCAGCCGGCGGTCGCGCCAGGTGAGCAGCGTCGCGGCGACGCTGCTGAGGATCACCGACGCGCCGAGCGGCGGGAAGTAGTCGTGCGGGCCGCCGTGGACGAGGAACTCGCGGGCCCGGTCGAGCGAGGCGGGCGCGTCGCTGAAGATGTTCGGGTAGAGCATGACGGTCTCGGCGGCGACCCCGCCGAACGACATCATTGCCGCCCACACCATGACAATAAGGGCGAGCCAGGTCAGTCTTGTGCGTACCACGAGGGTTCTCCTCACGTTTCGGGGACGCCATCGACGCTAGGTCGGCTGTCCCCGGCCGTCGTCCGCGTGGCCGCGCGACCGGATGTCGCTTCTCGGCGTACGCCTCGGGGTCGTCCCTGACGCCTGCGGACGACAGCGGTGAGGGTCCGCGCGGACCTAGGCTCGAAGGCGTGCCCGACACCTCGCCCACCCGCACCGATGTGCTGCTCGCGGCGGCCACGCTCGGCCTGGTCGCGGTGGCCGTGGCGGCCGACCGGCCCTCGCCCGGCGGCGCGGCGCTCGCCGTCGTGGTCGGCGCGGTGCTCGGCGGGCTGGTGCTGTGCGCCAGGCGGTGGCCGCTGCCGGCGCTGGTCGCCACGGCGGTCGTGATCCTCGGGTACTACGCGCTGGACCTGCCGCCCGTCGGAGTGGCCGCCCCGGCCGCCGCCGTCCTCTACCGGGTGTCCGAGCGCGGGCGTGTCGTCCCGGCCGCCGTGGTGGCCGGGAGCCTGCTGGCCGTGTCCGTGGTCGCCCGGCTGGCCGAGGGCGACGACATCGCGGTGGTCGTCGGTACGGAACTCGGCTCCGAGGCGGCGTTGCTGCTCGCCGTCATCGCCCTCGGTGACGCGGTACGCAACCGCAGGTCGCTGCGGGCGGCGCTGGTCCGGCAGGCGGTCGCGGCCGACGAGGAGCGCCACCGGGAGGCGGCCCGTCAGGTCGAAGCGGAACGGCTGCGCATCGCCCGGGAGGTGCACGACACGCTCGGGCACACCATGTCGGTGATCACGTTGCAGTCGGCAGTCGCCCGGGAGGCGCTCGCCGACAGCGATCCGGCGCAGGCGGAGAATGCGCTGGCCGCCATCAGGTCGGTGAGCGGCAGCGCGATGGCGGAGCTGCGGGCGACGCTCGGCACGCTGCGCCGGGAACCCGGTCCACGGGAACCGGCCCCCGGCTTCGACCGGCTCCCGGCGCTCGTGGACGGCGTACGCCGGGGTGGGCTGACTGTCGACCTGCGGATCGAAGGTCCGGTGGACACGCTGCCGGCAGTCGTGGGCAGCACCGTCTACCGGGTCGTGCAGGAGGCGTTGACGAACGTCCTGCGCCACGCCGATGCCACCCGGGTCACCGTCACGGTCCGCGCCACGCCCGGCCGGCTCGCGCTGGAGGTGGTGGACGACGGCCGCGGCGGCCCGCCCGCCGGGCGCAGGGACGGGACGGGCCAGGGCCTGCGCGGCATGGCCGAGCGGATAGCCCTGCTCGGCGGCACCGTAGAAACCGGCACCATCCAAACCGGCAGCACCGGAGCAACCGCCGCAACCGGCACGGGCGGCACCGCCGGCTTCCGGGTGTCGGTCCACCTGCCACTGACGGGAGTCGCCGCGTGAACCCGATCCGCGTCGTGCTCGTCGACGACCAGCACCTCGTACGTACCGGCCTGCGCGCGCTGCTCGACCGGGCGCCGGACATCGAGGTGGTGGGCGAGGCCGGCGACGGCGGCAGCGGCCTCTCGGTGGTACGGGAGCAGCGGCCCGACATCGTGCTGATGGACGTCCGGATGCCCGGCGGGGACGGACTGGAGGCGACCCGGCGGATCCTGACCGACCCGATGCTGGACGGCGTGCAGGTCGTCATGCTCACCACGTTCGACGACGACGAGTACCTGTTCGAGGCGATCCGCGCCGGGGCAGCGGGTTTCCTGCTCAAGGACACCCCGCCCGACGCGCTGCGGGACGCGGTCCGGACCGTCGCCGGTGGCGACGCGCTGCTCTCCCCCGCCGTCACCCGGCGGGTGCTCGCCGCGGCGGCCCGTTCACCGGTGGCCGACCCGGCGCGGCTGGCCGGACTGACCGCACGGGAACGGGACGTGCTCGCGCAGGTGGGCGCCGGGCGGTCCAACGCGGAGATCGGGCAGGCGTTGTTCCTGAGCCCCGACACCGCCCGCACCTACGTGAGCCGGCTGCTCCAGAAGCTGAACGCCCGCGACCGGGCGCAGCTCGTCGTGATCGCGTACGAGAGCGGGCTGGTCCGCCCCGGCGAGGGCTGAGCCGCGCCGGGGCGGGTCACAGTCAGGTCGACGCCGCGTCCGCAGGTGCCGGTGCCGCGTGCCGGCCGCCGCCGTTGCGCCGTTCGTCGCCGTGCCCCGGCCACCACGCCTTGTGGCCGATCAGCCCGGTCAGCGCCGGCACGAAGAACATCGACATGACGAACGCGGACAGCACGATCCCGATCGCCACCGCGAAGCCCATCTGCTGGAGGAACGAGATCGGCGCGAGCATCAGCACCCCGAACGTGCCGGCCAGGATCAGCCCGGCCGCGGCGACTGTCGGCCCGGCGTGTTCCACCCCGATCGCGGCGGCCTGGTGCGGTTCGTGGCCCTCGCGCGCTTCCTCGCGTAGTCGGGCGATCATCAGGATGTTGTAGTCGGTGCCGATCGCCACCACGAACAGGTAGAGGATGATCGGCAGCTGGAACGTCACGCCCGGGTTGCCCTGGAGCCCCTGGAACACGTAGACGGTGGCGCCGAGCGTGGCGGCGAAGTTGAGCAGCACGGCGATAACCAGATAGACCGGCGCGACGAGGCTGCGCAGAAGCAGCGCCAGGATGATCGCGATCAGGAGTGCGGCCACCGGCAGGATCACCGACAGGTCCCTGTTGTTCGCCGAGTTGATGTCCGCGAAGATCGCCGTGGTGCCGCCGACGAGTGCCCTGGTGCCCGGCGGAGCCGCCTCGTGCAGGGACTTCCGCAGGTCGTCGCGTACGAGCGTGATCGCCTCGTTGGACATCGGGTTCTCGTTCAGCAGCAGGCTTATCCGGACGACGCTCGGGTCGGTGGCGCTGCGCTCCGGCGGCTGTGCCTGCCCGACGCCGGGTGCACGCGCCGACGCGGCGGCGAAGTCGTTCACCTGCTGCTCGGTGAGCGGGGTGCCGTTGCCGGTGGTCAGGTAGACCTCGGTGGGCGCGAGCGCCCCGGCGGCGAACCCGCGCTGGAGGTCCTGGGCGGCCCGCGCCGACTCGGTGTCCTGCGGGAAGCCCGCGCCGAAGTCGTAGTCGGCCTTGTAGCCGAGCACACCGGCGGCGAGCGCGACGAGCAGCGCGCCCGAAGCGGCGGCCACCACGGCCGGGCGGCGGCCGACGACGGCGCCGAGCCGCCGGGACAGGGTCGCCTTGGGCGGGCGCTGCCACGCCTTCGACGGCCAGAACACCCACCGGCCGAGCAGCGACACGAGCGCCGGGATCAGGGTCAGCGAGGTGACGAGCATGACGCCGACGGCGATGGCGAGCGCCGGGCCGAGCGACCCGAAGAAGCCGAGTGAGGCGAGCAGCAGCACCAGGAACGCCACGATGACCGCACCGGCGGCGGAGGTGATGACCTCGCCGACCCGCTGCACCGAGACGACCATGGCGGTGCGCTTGTCGTCTCCGGCGCGCAGCCGCTCGCGGTAGCGGAACAGCAGGAACAGGATGTAGTCGGTGCCGATGCCGAACAGCACGATCAGCAGGATGGTCTGGAGGTCCTGGCTGACGTTGAGGTCGAACGCCTTGCCGGCGGCGGCGACCAGCCCGGTGGTGACGGACATGACGACGCTGATGACCACCACCGGCAGCAGCGCGGCGATCGGGCTGCGGAAGATGATCAGGATCAGCCCGATGATGAGGACGATGGTGGCGACGCCGACGACGGCGAACGCCTCGTTGAACGTGTCCTCGTTGTCGACGAAACTCGCCACGTCGCCTGCCACTCCGGCGGTCAGCCCGCTGCCGGCCAGGTCCGGCCCGAGAGCGGCGCGCAGGTCGCGTACCGCGTCGAGCAGGCCCGGGTCGTCGGGGCTGTCGGCGTCGAGACCGACGGTGACCACCTGCACGGACTTGTCCGGCGCGACGGCCTGCGGGCCGGTGAGGTAGCCGGAGGTCTGCGGGATGTTCCGGGCCTTGAGCGCGGCGGCCAGCTGCCCCACGCGCGCCTCGTCGGCCGCGGTCAGCGGTCTACCGTCGCTGCGTTTGACGACGACCGTTGCGGTGGCGGTGGCGGCCTGCGGGAACGACTTCGCGCCCAGCTCGGTGGCCTGCACCGACTCGTAGGTGCGCGGCAGGAAGCTTTCCTGGTCCGCGGAGGTGATGTCGCTCAGTGAAGGACTGGCGGCGATGATCGCGATCGCGGCGACGACCCAGCCGCCGATCACCCACCAGGCCTTGCCCACGACGAATCTGCCCAGGCGCTCGAACATCGTTTCCCCCGTGTGTTCGGCTGTGTCGCACGCGATCCTACGCTGCGTGAGCAATCCCTTTCGGACGGCTCGCGGACTTTCGTCGATGATCCGGGTGGTCGAGGATCGACGGATGAGCGCGACGCTGCCCGGTCCCGGAGTGCTGACGGCCTGGTTGGCGGCGACGGTGCCGGCTCCGCTGGTCTTCTTCGAGTGGACCCACAGATGGGAGGAGGACCAGCCGGTCTCGACCGCGCTGTGGTGGCCCGTGCTCGCGTCACCGGTGCTCGCCGCCGTGCTGGCGGCCCGGCAGCCCCGGCGACCCGGGGTGGCCCTGGGCGTGTCCACGCTGGTCGCGACGGCGCTTCTCGCGTTGTCACTGGCGCTCTTCCGGTGGGTCGTGCCGCTGACCGGCGAGGCCCACTGGGGGCGGGCTCTGCTCGGCGGCGCGGCGCTCGCGGTGGCCGGAGCGCTGACCGGGTACGCCGCCGGCGGGCGCCTGCCCCACCGGGTCCGCCCGGCGTCGCGGCGCGGCTATCTGATCGGCGGGCTCGCCGTGGTGTTCGGCGCGCTGCTGGCCCAGTCCGCGGTAGGGCTCGGCGCCGAGGACAGCACGATCGGGCAACCCCCGCATGAGTACGGCGGCGTCGGCCCCTACTCGACGTCGGCGGGCCGGTTCACGGCACCGGCCGCCGGGGCGTACGCGATCTTCGCGGTGGGCTTCTCCCCGACGGACCCGGACTGCCGCGTCACCGGCGGCGGCGCGGAGGTCCGGACGGCCGAGCCGGTCTCGGTCCCGCCGGGCGACTACGGCAGCGACGCCGCCACCTATTCCTGGGTGGCGACCGTGCGGGTGCCGACGCCCGGTAGGTGGACGCTCGACTGCCGCACGGACGACCCGGAGGCGTCCTACGTGGTCGGTGACGTGCCGGAGATCCGGGGCGCGGTGGGCGAGGTGATCCACTGGCCGGTGGGCGTGATCTGGCTGCTCGGCGCGGTTCCCGGCCTGCTGATCGTCGCGGACACCGCCAGGCGACGGCGAGCCGGTCCGATGGTCGCGGTGTCCGGCAGGATGGCCGCGTGAACGACGACGAATGGTACGAGCGGCACGGACTGCGTCCGGCAGACGTCGAGCCGGTGCGGTCGATGCTGCGCGAGCAGATCCGTCTCGGTGCCGATAACGACAGCGCCCTCATCCACCTGGGCTGCGAGCAGTTGTTCCTGCACGGTGACCTGGCCGACGTACTGCTGATCTGGCAGGCCAAGCACTCCAGCTTCGACGCCGCGTGCTCCGTGGAGTGGCAGTTGCTGTGCGGGGCGGGGCGGGAGCAGACGCTCGCTCACCTGCGGACGCTCGGCACGGCGGAGGCGGCCGAGGTTCTCGCCTACCTGTCGGCTGTCGATCCCGAGGACGTAGCAGCGTTCGACGTGGCCGAGCAGTCTCGCTGGTACGTCGAATACCACGGCGGATTGTCGTAGGGGTCTCGTAGCCTGGCGCGGTCATCGACGATCGCAGGGAGGCGACGTGCTCGACCACTTCTCCGTAGCGGTACGCGACCTGGAGGCGAGCGGCGCCTTCTACGACGCGGTCCTCGCCCCGCTGGGCGGGCGGCGGCTGATGGAGCCCGGCCCGATCGGCTACGGCGTCGACGCGCCCGACTTCTGGGTGGAGCCCGCGCCGTCCGGCGCCACGCCGGTGCCGGTGCACATCGCGTTCACCGCGGCCGACCGCGCGACGGTGCGGGCGTTCCACGACGCGGCGGTGGCAGCGGGCGCGGAGGTGCTGCACGCGCCGAAGGAGTGGCCGGAATACCACGCCGCCTACTACGGCGCGTTCGTCCGCGACCCGGACGGCAACAACGTCGAGGCGGTCTGCCACCGCCCGGAGTGACTCCCTGCGCGTCCGGGAGGCAGGATGGACCGGTGGAGATCGAGCCGGTCGAGCACGCTCCCGTACGCGCCATCCGCCGGGCCTGGCTGGCGCAGCGCTGGCACGATCTCGCCTTCCTGCACTGGGCGGTCCCGCCGGAACGGGTGGCGCCGCTGCTGCCCGCCGGCACCCGGCCGGACACGCTCGACGGGCTCACCTACGTGGGGCTGATCGGGTTCCGGATGGTCGGGCTGGGGCTCGGCCGTGGCCCGGGCGTGCCGTACTTCGGCACGTTCTGGGAGACGAACGTCCGGCTCTACTCGGTCGACGGCTCGGGGCGGCGCGCTGTCGTGTTCCGCTCGCTCGACGCGTCCCGCCTGGTGCCGGTGCTGGTGGCCCAGGTGAGCCTGCGTCTGCCGTACAAGTGGTCGGCGATGCGGCTGGACCGGTCCGGTGACACGCTCACCTACCGCTGCCGCCGCCGCTGGCCCGGTCCGGCCGGCGCGACCAGCCGGATGGCGGTACGCGTCGGCGCGCCCATCCCGGAGCCGACGCCGCTGGAACACTTCCTGACCGCCCGCTGGGGCCTGCACACCCGGGCGTACGGCCGCATTCGCCACCTGCCGAACTGGCATCCACAGTGGCCGCTGCACCGCGCCGAACTGCTGCACCTCGACGACGAGCTGGTCACCGCCGCGGGCCTGCCCGCACCGGACGGGCCGCCGGTGAGCGTGCTCTACTCCCCCGGCGTACCTGTCGTCTTCGGCGGCCCCACGTCGGTCGGGTGACCGCCACCTTGATCGACGCCAGGTCGCCGCAGTGGCGGCATCCGGCACACCGGAACACCGCCACTTCCCCGAGGTGGCGCCGGCACGTCCGCGCGGCGCGGAGGCGAGCGGGGTCAGTGCAGCGGGTCGTGGGTGCCGTGCGGGACGTCGGGACGGCATCGGCGTACCCGGTCCGCGGCCATCCGGCCACCCACCGCCAGCCCGTACCGCTCCACCGCGGCGAGCCCGTACGCGCTGCACGTCGGCGTGTAGCGGCAGGTCGCCGGCCAGCGGTGCGACAGCCAGCGCCGGTAACCGAGGATGGCGGCCCGGCCGGCCCGGTCCACGGCGGGCCGCCGGACGACGCCCGCGGTCACCGAGCCGAGGGTGAGCAGCATCGAGAAGAGGCCCAGGTCGCAGCAGCCCGGCCCGTCGCAGGTGGGCACGTCGCAGTTGCACCAGTCCCGGCTCTTCTTTTTCTTGTGGTGCCGCTTCCGGAAGATCACCACGCCATGATGCGACACGCCCGCCACTGTCGATGAGGCGACCGGACCGGGTCCGGTGTGATCGGGTCGGTGGGCGGCCGGGAACCTAGCGTCGAAGGCGTCACCAGGAGGGAAGACCGGGTGCTGGATCGGCTCAACGCCGCGCTGGACCACCTCGAACAGCGGCTCGACCAGCCGCTCGACGTGGCCGCGCTGGCCCGGATCGCGGGCGTGTCGGAGCACCACTTCGGCCGGCTGTTCTCGGCGCTGGCCGGGCTGCCGCTGTCGGAGTACGTGCGCCGACGCCGGATGACGCTTGCGGGCGCCGACGTGCTCGCCGGCCGGGAGTCGCTGCTCGACGTGGCGGTCCGCTGGGGGTACGGCTCGAACGAGGCGTTCGCCCGCGCGTTCCGGGCCGTGCACGGCGTCGGGCCGACGCAGGCCCGGCAGGCCGGTGCGGTGCTGCGGTCCCAGCCCCGGATGTCCTTCCGGCTCGTCGTCGAAGGGAACACCAGCATGGACTACCGGATCGTGACCAAGGACGCCTTCCGGCTCGCCGGGCTGACGGCCCGGGTGCCGCTCGTGCACGAGGGGATGAACCCGCACATCGTGGCGTTCGTCAGGGGCATCGACCCGGCTACGGTCCGCCGCATCGAGGCGCTGTCCGACCAGGAGCCGCGCGGGATCGTCAACGTCAGCGCCGAGCTGGCCGGTTCCCGGGATGAGGGCACCGAGCTGGACTACTGGTACGCGGCGGTCACCGGCGCGGACGTGCCGGACGACCTGCGCAGTCTGCCGGTCGAGGCCGGCGACTGGGCGGTGTTCTCCAGTTCCGGGGCGTTCCCGGTGGCGGTGCAGCACCTGTGGCGGGCCGTGTTCACGTCGTGGTTCCCGTCCAACCCGTACGAGACCCGGCCGGGGCCGGAGATCTCGCGGGTGCGGGTCGCCGAGGACGGCGGCACCGCCGACGCGGAGCTGTGGATCCCGGTCCGCCGGGTCTAGGGTCGCGCCACCGCCGCCGCTCGCGCCAGCGCGGCCGGCACGTCGTGCACGTGGTACGGATGCTCGCCCGGCTCGATCGCGGCGAGGAACATCGCGTACACGGCGGCCAGCCGCAGCGGCGCGACCGGCCGGAGCAGGTCGACGGCCCGCTGCGGGTCGCTGCCGGGCACGTCGGCCCGCCACCGTCGCGCCCACGCGTCGACCAGCCGGGCAGCGGCGTCCGCGTCGACGTCCTCGGTGAGGCGCAGGATGTCGAAGGCGGGGTGGCCGGCGAACGAGTCCGCCCAGTCGATCACGGTCCGGCGCCGGTCGTCGCCACGCACGTTGCCGGGGTGCAGGTCGCCGTGCACGAGCGTGTCCGGCAGGCCGCAGCCGGCGACCTGCCGGAGCCGCCGGTCGAGCCCGTCGAGCAGGCCGGCTGCGGCCGACACGTCGTGCCCGGCGAGTCGTTCCCGGATCCAGCCCGCCAGCCGCGCCCCGCGCAGGTCCGGCA
>NZ_LEKG01000190.1:0-18133 GCF_001029515.1 Micromonospora sp. RV43
GCCCAGGACCAGGCCGGGGTCGGGGTCCTGGTCGGGAGCGGGGGCGGGGATCTTGTACTCCTCGGTCAACGTGGTCATCGGGCCGGGCCAGGTGGCCTGGGCGACCTCGATCGGCTTGTGCCGCTCGTCGTAGGCGACGTGCAGCAGGTGCAGCACCGGCGTGTCCGGGCGGATCTGGAGGATCTCCGCCTCCTCCCGGCTGGGCTGGCGGGCGCTGATCGTGTCGGTGGCGGTGACGTACCGCCGGCCGGTGACCTCCTCCGCCTCCTGGTACAGCGGCCGGCCGAATGCCTCGGCCCGCTCCAGTGACGTGCCGGCGGTGTCGGCGGGCAGGAACCAGGACGCGCCGACCTCGACCGGGGAGTCGTCGGTGCGTACCAGGTGCCGCCGGCAGAGCAGCTCGGTGCCGTCGGCGACGCCGAACGCGTCGGCCACCTCGGACGGGGCGGGGGAGCGGCCGACGGAGACGAGCTGCTGGCGGTACCGGGCGGCCAGGTCGGTGTGGTAGCCGCGAAAGCCGCCGTACCGGCCCCGGGACAGGCGGTTGAGGCGGCGCCGGGTGCCCCGGACGTACGTACCGGAGCCGGGTTTGGTGATCAGGATGCCCTCGACCCGCAGCTGGTCGACGGCGCGCTGCACGGTCTGCTTGGCGACGCCGAACATCTCGGCGATGGCCGGGATGGACGGCAGCCGCTCGCCCGGCCCCCAGTCGCCGCGGCGCACCTGGGCCTTGAGCTGCGCGGCGATCTGCCGGTGCGGGAA
This sequence comes from Micromonospora sp. RV43, assembly GCF_001029515.1. Classification (NCBI taxonomy): domain Bacteria; kingdom Bacillati; phylum Actinomycetota; class Actinomycetes; order Micromonosporales; family Micromonosporaceae; genus Micromonospora; species Micromonospora sp. RV43. The sequence continues at coordinate 763 of NZ_LEKG01000190.1, forward strand.
CTCGGCCGCGCCGGGGTTGATCTGCATGCCCGCCTCCTCACAACAGCTAGGTTCCTAGGATGCCCTAGCGGGTGTGACGGCGCCACCCCGGACACGAAGAAGCCGGGCCCCGGCAGGGGGGCCCGGCTTCGACGGAAGGGTGCTACCAGGAACCCGCTGTGGGCCCGGCGGAACCGCCGCGGCGGCGCAGGTACTTCTCGAACTCCTGGGCGATCTCGTCCCCGGTCAACGGGGTGATGCCGGCGTCGCCGACCCGTTCCTCCAGCTCACGGACGTACTCGCCGAGTTCGGCGTCCTGCTCGGCGGCGCTGCGCACCCGCTGCTCCCACTCGGCTGCCTCCTCGGCCAGGTCGGCCATCGGCACCGGCAGGTCGAGCACCTCCTCGACCCGGTGCAGCAGGGCGAGGGTGGCCTTCGGGCAGGGCGGGTTGTTGGCGTAGTGCGGCACGTGCACCCAGAACGACACCGCGTCGACCTCGGCCCGGGTGCAGGCGTCGTGCAGCACGCCGACGATGCCCGTCGGCCCGTCGTACCGGGTGGGGGTGAGCTGGTAGCGCTTGGCCGCGTCGGCGTCCGACGCGCTGCCGCTGATCGGCAGCGGCCGGGTGTACGGCACGTCGGCCAGCAACGCGCCGAGCAGCACCACCCGCTCGACCTCCAGGCTGTGGCAGATCTCCAGCACCTGCTCGCAGAACGTACGCCAGCGCATGCTCGGCTCGATCCCGCGGATCAGCACCACGTCGCGCTCGGTGCCCTCCGGGCTGGCCACCATGAAGCGCGTGGTGGGCCACTCGACGCGCCGGGTCTCCCCGTCGGCCATGGTGATCGTCGGGCGGCTCACCTGGAAGTCGTAGAAGTCCTCCGGGTCCAGCTCGGTCACCTCCCGGGCCTGCCAGACCTGTTCCAGGTGTTCCACGGCGGCGGTGGAGGCGTCGGCGGCGTCGTTCCAGCCCTCGAAGGCCGCGATGGCGACCGGCGAGCGCAGTACCGGCAGCCCGTCGAACTCGGTCACGCCGTCACCTCACCCTGCTCGTCGGGCGCGGCGCCGCCCCGTCGCACGGTCGCACCCCAGTTGTCCTTCACGTCCGTCAGCCTACGTGCCGCCGACGGGCCCGGCCCGTCGGCCGCGCCGGTCGCCGGGCCGGACCACTCGGGCGAACCGGCGGAAAGGTGTACGCCGGCCCCGGTGGGCAGAATGTGGGAAGGCCCGGTTCGGGTGACTCTGCCGCACTCGGGCGCACTAACCTGGGGCATGTGCCTATTTCGTTGCGTGACCTGCTGGCCGATCGGATCCTGATCGCGGACGGCGCGATGGGGACGATGCTCCAGGCCGCCGACCTCACCCTCGACGACTTCGACGGCCTGGAAGGCTGCAACGAGATCCTCAACGTGACCCGCCCGGACGTGGTCCGCGGCGTGCACGACGCCTACCTGGCCGCGGGCGCCGACTGCGTGGAGACCAACACGTTCGGCGCGAACCTGCCCAACCTCGCCGAGTACGGCATCCCCGGCCGCATCCGGGAGCTGTCCGAGGCGGGCGCGCGGATCGCGCGGGAGGCCGCCGACGAGTACGCGACGGAGGAGCATCCCCGGTTCGTGCTCGGCTCGATGGGTCCGGGCACCAAGCTGCCCACTCTCGGCCACGCGAGCTACGCCTCGCTGCGCGACGCGTACCAGGAGAACGCCGCCGGCCTGATCGCCGGCGGAGCGGACGCGCTGATCATCGAGACCTGCCAGGACCTGCTCCAGGTCAAGGCGGCGGTGGTCGGGTCGAAGCGGGCGCGCGCCGAGGCCGGCCGGGACGTCCCGATCATCTGCCAGGTCGCGGTGGAGACGACAGGCACCATGCTGCTCGGCAGCGAGATCGGCGCCGCGCTGACAGCGATCGAGCCGCTGGGCGTCGACCTGATCGGGCTGAACTGCTCCACCGGCCCGGCCGAGATGGGCGAGCACCTGCGCTACCTGGCGCAGCACTCGCGTATCCCGATCTCGGTGATGCCGAACGCGGGCCTGCCGGTGCTGACCGCCGACGGCGCGTACTTCCCGCTCAGCCCGGACGAGCTGGCCGACGCGCTGGAGCAGTTCGTCACCGACTACGGCGTGGCCCTGATCGGCGGCTGCTGCGGCACCACCCCGGAGCACATCCGGGTGCTGGTGGAGCGACTCGGCGGGCGGGCGCCGGTGGCGCGGGAGCCGAAGCCGGAGGCCGGGGTCTCCTCGATCTACCACCACGTGCCGTTCGCCCAGGACGCCAGCATCCTGATGGTGGGGGAGCGGACCAACGCCAACGGCTCGAAGGCGTTCCGCGAGTCCATGCTCGCCGGGGACTGGCAGGCCTGCGTGGAGGTCGCCCGTAGCCAGGCCCGGGACGGCTCGCACCTGCTGGACCTCTGCGTCGACTACGTGGGCCGTGACGGTACGCAGGACATGCGGGAGCTGGCCGGCCGCTTCGCGACCGCCTCGACGCTGCCGATCGTGCTGGACTCCACCGAACCGGCGGTGATCGAGGCCGGGCTGGAGATGCTGGGCGGCCGGTGCGTGGTCAACTCGGTGAACTTCGAGGACGGCGACGGTCCCGAGTCCCGCTACGCGCGGATCATGCCGGTGGTCAGGGAGCACGGCGCCGCCGTCGTGGCGCTGCTCATCGACGAGGAGGGCCAGGCCCGCACCCGCGAGTGGAAGGTACGGGTGGCCTGCCGGCTGATCGACGACCTGACCGGCCGGTGGGGGATGCGCCGGGAGGACATCCTCATCGACGCGCTGACGTTCCCGATCGCCACCGGGCAGGAGGAGACCCGCCGCGACGGCATCGAGACGATCGAGGCAATCCGGGAGATCGCCGCGCGTTACCCGGGGGTCAACTTCACCGCCGGGATCTCGAACGTCTCGTTCGGCCTCAATCCGGCGGCCCGGCAGGTGCTCAACTCGGTCTTCCTGCACGAGTGCGCCCAGGCCGGGCTGACCTCGGCGATCGTGCACGCCAGCAAGATCCTGCCGATGGCACGGATCCCGGACGAGCAGCGCGAGGTGGCGCTCGACCTGGTGTATGACCGCCGCCGCGAGGGCTACGACCCGGTGCAGCGGTTCATCGAGGCGTTCGAGGGCGTGGACGCGGCGTCGGCGCGCGCCACCCGGGCCGAGGAACTGGCCGCGCTGCCGCTGGACGAGCGGCTCAAGCGGCGGATCATCGACGGCGAGCGCAACGGCCTGGAGGCCGACCTGGACACCGCGATGGCGCAGGGGCGTACGCCGCTGTCCATCATCAACGACCTGCTGCTGGACGGCATGAAGGTGGTCGGCGAGCTGTTCGGCTCCGGCCAGATGCAGTTGCCGTTCGTGCTCCAGTCCGCCGAGGTGATGAAGACCGCGGTGGCCTACCTGGAGCCGCACATGGAGAAGACCGACGACGACGGCAAGGGCCGGATCGTGCTCGCCACGGTGAAGGGCGATGTGCACGACATCGGCAAGAACCTGGTCGACATCATCCTGTCCAACAACGGCTACGACGTGGTCAACATCGGCATCAAGCAGCCGATCAACGCGATCCTCGACGCCGCCGAGGAACACCGGGCCGACGCGATCGGCATGTCCGGCCTGCTGGTCAAGAGCACAGTCATCATGAAGGAGAACCTGGCCGAGATGGCCTCCCGCGGCGTGGCCGAACGCTGGCCGGTGCTGCTCGGCGGCGCGGCGCTGACCCGCGCGTACGTGGAGGACGACCTGCGGTCGATCTACCCGGGCCAGGTGCACTACGCCCGCGACGCGTTCGAAGGGCTGTCCCTGATGGACCGCGTGATGGCGGCCAAGCGCGGCGGCGCGCCGATGGTCGACCCGGAGCGCGAGGCGGCACTGGCGGCCCGCCGGGAGCGCCGCGAGCGGCAGCGGGCGCAGGTGCGCGAGGCGCTGCCCGAACTGGACGACGCGTCGGTCCGCTCCGACGTGGCGGTGGACGTGACGGTGCCGAAGCCGCCGTTCTTCGGCACCCGCGTCGTCAAGGGTGTGCCGCTGGCCGACTACGCGGCACTGCTCGACGAGCGGGCCACGTTCCTGGGCCAGTGGGGCCTGCGCGGCGCCCGTGGCTGCAAGGGGCCGTCGTACGAGGAACTGGTCGAGACCGAGGGCCGGCCCCGGCTGCGGTACTGGCTGGACCGCCTGATCTCCGACCAGGTGCTGGAGGCGGCCGTCGTGTACGGCTACTTCCCCGCGTACTCCGAAGGCAACGACCTGGTGGTGCTGGACGAGAACGGGCACAGCGAGCGAGCCCGGTTCTCCTTCCCCCGACAGCGGCAGGAGCGGCGCCTGTGCCTGGCCGACTTCTTCCGGCCCAAGGGCGACCAGCTCGACGTGGTGGCGTTGCAGCTGGTCACCGTGGGGCAGCCGATCAGCGAGTACACGGCGAAGATGTTCGCCGGCAACGAATACCGCGACTACCTGGAGGTCCACGGCCTGTCCGTGCAGCTCACCGAGGCCCTGGCGGAGTACTGGCACCGGCGGATCCGGGCCGAGCTGGTGCTGCCCGGCGGCGGCACTGTGGCCGACGAGGACCCGGCCGATCTGGCCGGCCTGCTGCGCACCGACTACCGGGGCTGCCGGTACGCGTTCGGCTACCCGGCCTGCCCGGACCTGGAGGACCGGGCGAAGATCGTGGAGTTGCTGGGCGCCGAGCGGATCGGGGTGCAGTTGTCCGAGGAGTTCCAGTTGGTGCCGGAGCAGGCCACCGACGCGATCGTCGTGCACCACCCGGAGGCGAACTACTTCAACGCCAAGTAGCCAAGGTGAGCACGCTTACTGCCCTGCCCTGCGGTCTAATCGATCAGGGCGGGCGAGTGAAGACTGCTCGATGACCTGAGTCATGTGTGCCGACGGCGCGTACCTGGAAACGGTCTTCACCGGTGCGGACACGGCCGACCTCGAACGGGCCTTCGACGCCTGGCGTTCGGTGACTCGGTCTGACGACGCGTGATCGGACGGCTCGTCCGTCGCGGCACCCGCCTGTTGTTCGTACGGCCCCGACGAGCGCGGGGCGCCCGCCGGGATGGCGGACGCCCCGAAGGGTCGACGCGTCGGTCAGCCGATCAGCGTGACCGAGTAGTTGTACGTCGTCCCGGTCACCGAGTACGTCGCGGTCTGCCCGTTCTCGCAGTACGACACGAAGCTGCTCGGGGTCCGTTGCGCTCCGGCCACCGCGTCCACCACCGGCCGCACATCGGACCCGACCGGCAGCGCGGTGGTGGTGAGATCGATCGTCCGCGACTGGTTGATCGGGTAGGTGTCGGTGTTCGCCGTCTCCAAGCCGTTGCTCGCCGCGACACTGAAGGACATCACGAAGGCGGCGTTGTTCACCACGGCGATGCGCTGAACGCAGGGTTCGGCCTGCGCGCTGGCCGTGGAGGCCGTGGCCAGTGCCGATGCACCGGCGGCGAGCGTCCCGGCGAGTGCGGCTCCGACGAGCCTGGCGCGGAAGGTCATGGTGTCACCTCTCGGTCGTACGTGGCGCCGGGCGCCGACTGGCGGCGCCCGGCGTATGGTCCGTATCGAAGTGCCCGAGTGATCTCGATCGAATCCTGTGGATCGCATCATTCTGTGTCGGGCCTGCGGCTCCCGGTCGATCTGGCGGCTCGACCGGTGCCAGACTGAGGGATCGATTTCGATGGCGTGCGAGCGTCCCGGTGCGAGGAGTCCGAAGTGGTGAACTCCGCCCTCTCCGCTGTCGTCCACGCGGTCGGAGCCGGCCCGCCACCGCTGGCGGACCCGGCTCTCGACCCCGGTGCGACGTACTACACCTTCGTCGTCCTGTCCGGTATGTACCTCGTCCCCCTTGTCATGTCCGGGCTCGGGTTTCTCTGCGCCGCGGGCATCGGGCTCAGCCGCCGGATCGGTACGGCCGCCGCGATCGTGATCGTCCTGTTCTACGCGTTGTCGCTGCTCGGCAGCGCCTTCACCTGGCCCGGCCTGGAACACCAGGGAAAACCGGGTGAGACGCTGTGGCTGATCGTCATCGGTTGCGGCGGCTTCCTGGTGTTGCCCTGGCTCGTCGCGTTCGGCGGCACCAAGGTGGCCCTCCGCCGTCGCGGAGCCACGACCCGGTAGCCGTCAGGCACCTCGCGAAGGGTCTGCGCGCAGGCTCCGCGTCAGGGCGGGGATCATCACCGCCGCCGCGACCAGGTGCAGCCCGACCAGCGCGACAGTGGTGGCTGCGTCGCCCCCGGCGATCAACGGCGGCACCATCGACAGCGCGGTCAGGGACACCGCCGTCCACGCGAACCGCCGCGCGGGGTGGGCGCTGAACCGCAGCAGGACGGCGGCGATGACGACGCCCACGAGCGAGAAGAAGCCGGTCACCACGGCGAACCCGCCCAACGGGATCGTCTCGCCGCCGTCGGGGATCTCGAAGTCCACACCGGCGGTCCGGGCGAGCGCCGCCGCGAGCGTGGTGACCGCCATCGCGGCGATCGTGGCGACCAGGCCGGTGACGGCGAGCCGCCGGAAGCCGTGCGGACGGCCCGAGACGGTGCCGGTGTCGGTGCTGCTGATCATGTCGTTCCTCCGAGCTTCGAGGTGAGGGGTGAGGATCCGCACGGTCGCGGTGCGACGGCCGGGGTTGCGCAGCGCGCGTACGCCGGTGCCGCGCAGCCAGAAGCCGGCGTCGCGGCCGAGGACCGGCCCGGGGGTGCCGTCGCGCAGCTCCAGCTGCACCCGGCCGCGCGTGACCACGCCGTACGCGTGACGCCACTGGGCCGCGACGACCGGAACTCGCGCGCCGCCGGGCAGCGCGAGCGTCCGCGCGGGCACTACGGCGTGCGGTCGGCCGGCAGGCGCTCGGGCAGCCCGAGCCGCGGGAACTGGTCGGCGTGGAACGTGACGATCTCGGTGATGGCCCCGCCGGTGATGCGCAGGGCGTCGACTGTGAGCGGCAGGTACGCGCCGTCGCTGTCCTGCCAGAGGTAGAACGCGACGGCGGGCTGCCGGTTCACGGCGGTGGGCACTGCTCGCAGGCTGCCGAGGCTCTCGAAACCGTCTGCGATCCAGTCGTTCACCACGGCGTCGCGGCCGATCTGGAGGCCCGGGGTGGGCGGCATCGAGCAGCGCACGTCGTCGCGCAGCATGGCGGCGAGACCGTCGACGTCCTTGGCGATGCTGGCGTCGGTGAAGCGGCGTACCAGCTCGCGCGTCCGGGTGTCCGTCTCGTCGCCGGTCCAGTCCTGCCGTTGCGCGGGCAGGTGTTCGCGCATGCCCGCGCGAGCCCGCTGCAAGGCGCTGTTCACCGAGTTGACCGATTCGCCCAGGAGTTCCGCGACATCCTTGGCCGGCCAGCCGAGCACGTCCCGCAGGATCAGCACTGCGCGCGGGCGCGGCGCCAGGTGCTGCACCGCGACCAGGTACGCCAGCTCGATCGTCTCCCGCGCCACCGCTACGGTTTCCGGCTCGTCCGCGTCGGCGGCGGGCAGCTCGTCGAGCAGCCGGTCCGGGTACGGCTGGAGCCACCGCACCTCGCCGCCGGTCGCCGGCTCGGGCCGGCACCTGGCGAGCAGGTCCAGGCAGGCGTTGGTGGCGATCCGGTACAGCCAGGCCCGGAACGTCGACCGTCCCGCGAACGTGTCCCGCCGCCGCCACGCCCGCAGGAACGTCTCCTGGACGGTGTCCTCGGCGTCCTCGAACGACCCGAGCATCCGGTAGCAGTGCACGTGCAGCTCCCGCCGGTGCCGCTGCGCCAGCCCGGTGAACGCCGGTTCGTCGACCTCAGCCAGACCGCTCACGCCCAGCTCCTGCAGCTGCGTGTCCCTACCCATGACGTCATCCCTCCGCGTCGTCGTGTCCCTTCGCAGGTGTGACGGGCACGGGCGCGGAAACTCATCACCGCGACGTCAGCTCGCGCGCGGGGCGTACATGATGACGGCGACGCCGACCAGGCAGATGGCCGCTCCGACGAGGTCGTAGCGGTCGGGCCGGAACTTGTCGACCACCATGCCCCAGGCGAGCGACCCGGCGACGAAGACGCCGCCGTAGGCGGCGAGGATGCGGCCGAAGTTCGCGTCCGGCTGGAACGTGGCCACGAACCCGTAGGCGCCGAGCGCGATCACCCCGGCGGCGATCCAGAGCAGCCCGCGGTTCTCCCGCCAGCCCTGCCACACCAGCCAGGCGCCGCCGATCTCGGCGAGCGCGGCGAGCAGGAACAGCAGGATGGAACGCACGACCGTCATGCGTCAGACCGTAGCGATGCCGGGCCGGGGACCGGCCGGGCGGCCCGGTCGGCGGGCCCGGCGCGGTCGGCGAACGGCAGGGGGCAGCAGGCGCTGCCGGCGCACTCGACCGGGTCGTCGCAGCCGGCTGCGACGGCGGCCCGGAGCGTGTCGCGGACGACGGTGAGGTCCGCCAGGCGCCGTTCCACCTCGGCGAGCTTCCGCCGCGCGTGCCCCTGCAGGCCGGCGCTCCGGCCGCGTCGGCCGGCGCCCAGCAGGCCGGCGACCTCGTCGAGGGTGAAGCCGAGACGTTGCGCGGCCTTCACCACCCGCAGCAGGGTGACCGTCTCGGCCGGGTAGAGGCGATGACCGCCCGGCGACCGCCGGGGCGCGGGCAGCAGCCCGCGCCGTTCGTAGTAGCGCAGCGTCTGCACGTTGACCCCGGCCGCGTCGGCGAGCCGGCCGCTGCGCAGCTCCGGCTCGCCCATCACCGGCCCCGCGCGGCCGTGGCCCGCAGGGCCAGGGCATCGAGTACGGCGACACGGGTCGCCGGAACGCGGATGTCGAGCGTCAGCGTGTCGCCGTCCGGGCCGGCGAGATCGAAGGTGAAGAAGGAGCAGCAGGCGGACTCGCGGGCGATCAGGTCCCGGGCGAGCGCTTCGGCGCGGCTGTCGAGGTGCAGCCGCAGATGCCCGGCGGCCGGCCGGTCGGCGCCGCGCAGCGCGTCGTGGAACAGCCCGTCGAACTCGGCCAGCCGCAGCGGCCGTTCGGCGGTGGGCAGCGTGCAGGTGCCGGGCACCCAGGAATCGTCGGTCACGTCTCGACGGTAAGCCCGTACCGGGGTACCGGATGCAACCGCCGGTTCATCCTTCCCTGAATACAGCAGACGCTGTACAGTCACGGCATGCGGACGCTGCACCACTCCCAGGCGCTGTCCCGTTTCGGTCACGCGCTGTCCGACCCGCTGCGTGCCCGGCTGCTGCTGGCCCTGCGCGACGGGCCCGGCTACCCGGCCGAGCTGGCCGAGGCGCTCGGCACCAGCCGGCAGAACCTGTCCAACCACCTGGCCTGCCTGCGCGGCTGCGGCCTGGTCGTGGCCGTGCTGGAGGGTCGCCGCACCCGGTACGAGCTGGCCGACGCCCGCCTCGCCCACGCGCTCGGCGACCTGGTCGGCGTCGTGCTCGCGGTCGACCCGGCCGCCTGCCCGGACGCTGCGGACGGATGCTGCTGATGAGCCTGCCGCTGATCCCCGTCACGCCCGCAGGCCCGGCGCCGGACCGCCGTGCGCTGCTCACCCGCCGGGTACGCCTGCTGGTCGCCGCGACGATCACCTACAACGTGATCGAGGCGGTGGTGGCGATCGGTGCCGGTACCGTCGCGTCCTCGACCGCCCTGATCGGTTTCGGTCTGGACTCGGTCATCGAGGTGGCCTCCGCGGCGGCGGTGGCGTGGCAGTTCGCCGGTCCGGATCCGCAGGCCCGGGAGCGGGTCACGCTGCGCGTCATCGCGGTGTCGTTCTTCGCGCTCGCCGCGTACGTCTCAGTCGAGGCGGTCCGGGCGCTACTCGGCGGCGCCGAGGCCGCGCACTCACCGGTCGGGCTGGTGCTCGCCGGGCTCTCGGTGATCGTGATGCCGGTGCTGTCGGCCGCGCAGCGGCGCGCCGGGCGTGAACTGGGCTCCCGGTCGGCGGTGGCCGACTCGAAGCAGACGTTGCTGTGCACGTACCTCTCGGTGGTCCTGCTCGTCGGGCTGGCCCTCAACGGCCTGTTCGGATGGTCCTGGGCCGACCCGGTCGCCGCACTGGTGATCGCCGTGGTCGCGGTCCGCGAGGGCCGCGACGCCTGGCGCGGCGACACCTGCTGCGCCACCTGCGGCCCGGGCGGCGGGCGCGACGCGCGGGCCTGATCACCGGCCGCGACCTGCGGCGACGTCGGGAATACGGCTGTGCTCGACGGCCCGGCGGGCTACCGTCACCGGAGTACGGGCCGGTGCAGGTCAGGCGCGCCGCGTCCACGCCCGCGCCGTCGGAGTTGACGTGGCGGAAACGCCCGCAGACGAGCATGGGTACGACGAAAGGGGCGGACATGACCGACGAGGTGACGTCGCAGGTCCCGCCGGAACCGGCTCCCGTGCTGACCACCACGCCCGCCGGAACCGGACCGGTCGGACCGCCGAGCAGCCTGGACCTGTGGGCGCGCGCCCAGGTGCTGCACCGCTGCTTCGGCGACGACGACGGCGAGCCGCACATCATGCGCGGCCTGGACTGACCGCGCCGGTCAGCGCACCGTCACGCCGGCCCCCGCCAGCACCTCCCACCACGACGCGAGGTCGGGAACAGGCTCGGCGCGGGCCGTGTACTCATCCAACCGCCGCCGCTGCTCCGCGCTCGGCGCCGGTGAGACGGTGGCGCCCACGCCGACCAGGGCGTACCGGTGGCCGCCGACGGTGAGCAGCATCGTGCCGACGATCGTCCCCCGGGCCTCGACCTGCCCGGCGGGCGCGGCGAACACCTCCGCGCCGCGCCGGTCGCGGGCGCGCAGCCGGCCCTCGTCGAGCGTCAGCAGCACCGGTACGCACCGCATGCCGTTCCAGAGGCTGCGTCGCCAGTAGACGATTCCCGCGTACGACCGGTCCACGACGCCGACCGTACCGTTCCCGCGCACCGGTGAACGATTCCCGGCGGCGGTGCGTGAGAGCCGGTGAGCATCACCGGCGGCCGCCGGGGGTACTGCTGCGGGACACGGGAACGAACAGCCGGGAGGTCACGGTGGGGGACAGGGCGGGACGTCAGGGGCGCGGGCCGATCGCCGGACTGGTGGTGGCCGCGCTGGTGGCGGCCGGCTGCATGGCCGGTGGCTACGACCAGGGCGAGCCGCAGCAGCCCGCACCCCCGCGCAGCGCGCAGCCCGAGTCGCAGACCACCCGCGCGGACGGCACGACGAGCGTGGCCGAGTTCAAGCAGGACATCCAGGACGCGGTCCGGCTGGCCGAACGCTACTGGGCGGAGCAGTTCCGCGCCTCCGGTGAGCGGTTCACCCCGATCCGGCGGGTGGTGGCCTACAGCCGCGAGGGCGAGGTGGCCTGCGCCGGGCAGGGGCTGCCGCGCAACAACGCGGTCTACTGCTCGGCCGGCGACTTCATCGCCTACGACGTGAACTGGTCGGTGGCGGCGTTCCGGCAGATCGGCGACGCGTTCCTGTTCTACCTGCTCGGCCACGAGTACGCCCACGGCATGCAGGTGCGGCTGGGCATCCGCTACAACTTCACCATCCAGCAGGAGTTGCAGGCCGACTGCATGGCCGGGGCGTACCTCGGTGACAGCGTGCGGTCCGGGGCGCTGGAACTGGAGGACGGTGACCTGGAGGAGTTCCGGGAAGGGCTGCTGGCGGTCGGCGACGACCCGGACCAGCCCTGGTTCGCCGAGGGTTCGCACGGCACCGCCGAGCAGCGCAGCGAGTCGTTCTTCCGGGGGTACGAGAAGTCGCTCGGCGCCTGCGGCCTCGGCTGATGCCGCGGGTCACCCCGATCGGGGACGGTGACGGGCGCACCGGACGCGGCTGGCAGGATCGGCGGGGTACGCGTATCGAAGGAGGCCCCCGCTGAGCAGCAAGCACCCCGCCGCCGTGCTCTTCGACATGGACGGCACCCTGGTCGACAGCGAGAAACTGTGGGACGTCGCCTTGCAGGAACTGGCCGCCGTGTACGGCGGTGTCCTGTCCGAGGACGCCCGCCGCGCGATCGTCGGCACCGGGATGGCCGACGCGATGCGGATCGTGCACGACGACCTGGGCCAGCCGGAGCGGGACGTGCAGGAAAGCGCCGACTGGATCAGCGCCCGGATCCTGGACCTGTTCCGCACCGGGCTGCGGTGGCGTCCGGGCGCGCTGGCGCTGCTGCGGGCGGTACGGGACGCCGGCATCCCCACCGCGCTGGTCACCTCCAGCGGCCGGTCCCTGGTCGAGGTGGCCCTGGACACGCTGGGGCGGGACAGCTTCGACGCGGTGGTCTGCGGCGACGAGGTGGACTCGGCGAAGCCGCACCCGGAGCCGTACCTGACCGCCGCGCGTCTGCTGGGCGTGCCGGTCGAGCGGTGCGTGGCGATCGAGGACTCACCGACCGGGGTGGCCAGCGCGCTCGCCGCCGGGGCGGCGGTGCTGGCCGTACCGGCCGAGGTGCCGCTGGCGCCCGCCGACGGCGTACACCAGCTGGAGAGCCTGCTCGCGGCGGACCTGGAGCTGCTCGCGGCCCTGCTCAATCGTTAAGAAGGGCCCCTTCTTATGCGCGAGGCGTTAAGAAGGGGCCCTTCCTTTCACGTCAGTCGTGGGCGATGGCGCCCAGGACGTTGATCCGCGCGGCCCGGATCGCCGGCAGCACGGCGGCGACCACGCCGATGATCGCGGCCAGGATCAGGAACGTCACCATCTGACCCCACGGCAGGACCAGGTCGGTGATGCCCTCGTCCTTGAGCGCCTCGACCACCGCCGCGCCGAGACCCGTGCCGACCACCACGCCGAGCAGTGCGCCGAAGATGGAGATCACCACCGCCTCGACCGTGATCATGCGCATGGTCTGGGCGCGGCGCAGGCCGATCGCCCGCAGCAGGCCCAGCTCCCGGGTCCGTTCCAGCACCGACAGCGCGAGCGTGTTGATGATGCCCAGCACCGCGATCACGATGGCCAGCGCCAGCAGGATCTGGATCATCTGGAGCAGGGAGTCCAGCTGGCCGGTCTGCTGCTCGATGAACGCGGCCCGGTCGGCCACCGACACCTCGGGGCTGTCCGCCAGCAACCGCTCGACCTGCGGCTGCACCGCGTCCACCGACGTGCCGGGGGCGAGCTGCAGGAAACCCTGGATCGGCTGCGGGATGGCGAAGTCCGCGGCGGCCTGCGGCGGCAGCGTCACCGGGTTGGTCAGCTGCGAGCTCTCGTAGATGCCGCTGACCGTGTAGGTGCGGGCCTCGCCGCGGGACAGCTGCACCGGCACCGTCGAACCGACGCTGAGGTTGCGTGCCTTCGCGGTGTCCGAGCTGACCAGCATCTGGTCCGGCGCCAGCTTGCTGATGTCACCGGCGGTGGCCTTCGCCCCGAAGATCTGCTGGAGCGCGGCCACGTTGCTCGACACGGCCACCCAGGTCCGCTCGCCGCCGACCACTGCCATGTCGCCGTACTCGCCGTCGACCATCTGGACGCCCGGGATCGCGGCGGCCTTCTCCAGCACCGCCGGGTCGAAGCTCGCCGGGCGCGGCCCGGACGACGCCCCGGAGATCACCAGTTCCGCCTTGATGGTGTCCTCGGCCAGCGCGCCGATGCTGCCCTTTGCCGAGTCCAGGATCACCGTCACGCCGGTGACCAGGGCGATGCCCACCATCAGCGCGGCGGCGGTGATCGCGGTGCGGCGCGGGTTGCGGCCCGAGTTGAGCCGGCCCAGCTTGCCCGGCACCGACCAGGAGAAGATCGCGCCGAGCAGCGAGACCACCGGCCGGCTGATGATCGGCGTCAGCAGCGCCACGCCGATGAACGCGAACAGCACGCCGCCGAGGATGGTCGCCAGGGTGCTGTCGCCGGCGTGCCCGCCGAGACCGAGGAACAGCAGTACCGCGCCGATGCCGGTGACCACCGCGCCACCGATGGTGACCTTGGTGAGCGGCCGGTCCGGCGTGGCGACGTCCTGCATCGCGGCGATCGGCGGGATGCGCGAGGCGCGCACCGCCGGCAGCAGCGCGGCGNGCTGGGGCTCACCGCCGGCAGCAGCGCGGCGATCACCGTGATCAGCATGCCGACCGCGAACGCGCCGATCACCGCCGAGGCCGGCACACCCAGCCCGGCCAGGGTGAGACCCCCGGCGAGCTGACCGAACAGGTACGCCAGCAGCGCGCCCACGCCGATGCCGGCGGCGAGCCCCAGCACCGAGGCGATCAGGCCGACCGCGAGCGCCTCCAGCACCACCGAGCCGATGACCTGCTTGCCGCTGGCCCCGATCGCGCGCATCAGGGCCAGCTCACGGGTGCGCTGGGCCACGATGATCGAGAACGTGTTGAGGATCAGGAACGTGCCGACCAGCAGCGCCACCGCGGCGAACCCGAGGAGGATCTTGTTGAAGAACGACAGCCCCTCCTTGAGGCCGGCCGAGGCGTCGGCGGCGAGCTGCTCGCCGGTCTTGACCTGGTAGTCGGCGCCCAGCGTGCGGGCCAGCTCGTCGCGCAGCGCGGCCGGCGTGGTGCCGTCGGCGGCCTGGACGCTGACGTTGCTGAACACGTCCGGCTTGCCCAGCATCAGCTGCTGCGCCACCGGGGTGGTGAAGTAGACCTCGTTGGCGCCACCGATCGAGTCCCGGCCGCCGCTGTAGCCGAACACGCCGACGAGCGTGAACTCCTTCTTCGGGGCGAGCGTCAGCACGCCGACCCGGTCGCCGACCTTGACCTTGCCCGCCTCGGCCAGCGCGGTGTTGATCACGATCTCGTCGTCGGCCTGCGGCGCGCGGCCCTCGCGGATCTCCACCAGGTCGCTCTCACCGAGCCAGTTCTGGCCCAGCTGCGGCGGACCGAACGAGGTGGCCACCTTGCCGTTGCTGCCGATCATGCGGGCGCCGTCGGCGGCGACCACGCCCTCGGCGTCGGCGACGCCGGGCACCGCCTTGATCCGGTCGAGCACCGACGCCGGCATCGGGGTGCTCAGCGGCATGCCCTCCGTAGTGGAGACGTCGATCTTCGGCTTCGCCTCGACGCTGACGTCGACCTCGGCGTACGCGTCGGCGAAGACCGCGTCGAAGGACCGCCCGAGCGTGTCGGTGAGCACGAACGCGCCGGAGACGAACATGACGCCGAGCACCACCGCCAGGCCGGACAGCAGCAGGCGCAGCTTGCGCGCCAGCAGGCTCTTGAGCGTTGCCCGCAGCATCAGTTGCCCACCTCGACCGGGGCGTCCAGCTTCTTCATCGTGTCCAGCACCGTCTCGGCGGTCGGCTCGATCAGCTCCGAGACGATCTGCCCGTCGGCGAGGAAGACCACCCGGTCGGCGTACGCGGCGGCGGTCGGGTCGTGCGTGACCATGACGATGGTCTGGCCGTGCTCGCGGACCGAGTTGCGCAGGAACTTGAGCACCTCGGCGCCGGAGCGGGAGTCCAGGTTGCCGGTCGGCTCGTCCGCGAAGATCACCTCGGGGCGGGCGACGAGCGCCCGGGCGCACGCCACGCGCTGCTGCTGGCCGCCGGAGAGCTGAGCCGGGCGGTGCCCGAGCCGCTCCCGCAGCCCGACCGTGTCGATCACCGTGTCGTACCAGGCCGGGTCGGGCTTGCGCCCGGCGATCGACAGCGGCAGCAGGATGTTCTCCTGCGCGGTGAGCGTGGGCAGCAGGTTGAACTGCTGGAAGATGAAGCCCACCTTGTCCCGGCGCAGCTTCGTCAGACCCGCGTCGTTGAGACCGGTCACCGTCGTGTCGCCGATCATCACGGTGCCCTTGGTCACCGTGTCCAGACCGGCGAGGCAGTGCATGAGTGTGGACTTGCCGGAGCCGGACGGCCCCATGATCGCGGTGAACCGGCCGCGTTCGAACTCGGCGGTCACCCCCCGCAGCGCGACGACCTGCGCCTCACCGCTGCCGTACACCTTCCACACGTCGTTCGCCCGGGCCGCGGCCTGCTCTCGGCCTACCGTCGCGGTCACGTCATCTACCTCTTCCGTATGTCGTTCTCATGCCGCACCGCCCCCGCTGGCCGGTGCGGCGGAATCCATCCTCGGGGTCGCGAGCCCGAAAGCCCTCCGACCTGGGGTGGAATCCGCGCCGATCTTCCGGTGAGGGTCGACCCCCATCCGGGCTCAGGGTGACCCCTGACCGGCAGGCGACGCCGACGTCAGGGCCTGACCCCGCGTGATGGTCAACACATCAGCCCCGCCGCTGGTCACGGTAGGCGACCCGCGCCACCTCAGCCGCCGGGACGGACCAGGCCCGTCTCGTACGCGAGCACGACCGCCTGGACCCGGTCGCGCAACCGTAGCTTCGTCAGCACATGACCGACATGGGTTTTCACAGTGGTCTCGCTGACCGACAGCAACCGGGCGATCTCCGCGTTGGACAGTCCACGCGCCATGTGGGTGAGCACCTCGCGCTCCCGGTCGGTCAGCGGCTCCAGCGCTCGCGCCGGCGCGGCGGCCGGGTCCGGCAGCACCTGGGCGAAGCGGTCGAGCAGCCGGCGCAGGATGCGTGGGGACATCACCGCGCCCCCGGCGGCCACAGTGCGGATCGCGGCGACGAGGTCCTCGGCCGGCACGTCCTTGGTGAGGAAGCCGCCCGCCCCGGCCCGCAGCGACCCGACGACGTGTTCGTCCTGCTCGAACGTGGTGAGCACGAGCACGCGGACCGGCAGCCGGGCCGACACGATCGCCCGGGTGGCGGCCACTCCGTCCAGGCGCGGCATCCGGATGTCCATCAGCACCACGTCGGGCAGCAGCCGCCGGGACAGCTCCACCGCCTCCACGCCGTCGCCGGCCTCACCCACCACGTCGAGGTCGTCCTCCGCGCCGAGCACCATCCGGAATCCGGTACGCAGCAGCGGCTGGTCGTCGGCGAGCAGAATCCGCACCGGCCGGGAGACGGCGCCCTCGGTCATGCATCCCCCTCGTCGTCCGGTCGGCGGTCCGGCCGGAGCCCGCCGGCACGCGCCCGCGATCCATCCAGCGCGAACCGGGCCGCGGTAACCACCGTAGAGGGCGCCGGCCGCCCGGTCGCCGATCAGGCCGCTCCGATCCCGCGGGTTGGCCGGGCTCCGCGCGCCGGCCCTCACGGGATCTCGGGGTGCCCTGCGCGCACGGCCCTCACGGGATCCCGGGGGGCTCTGTGCGCACGGCCCGCGCGGGATCGCGGGGCAGTCTGCGCGCACGGCCCGCGCGGGATCGCGCACGGCCCTCACGGGATCCCGGGGCGGTCTGCGCGCACGGCCCGCGCGGGATCGCGGGGCCCACGGTGACCCGGCGCCGCATTCGTCCCAGAGTGACCCGGCACCCGATTCCGCCCCGCGGTGACCTGACACCGGACTCGCCCAGCTCGGGGAGCGCCGCGCGCCGGCTCGGCGAGCCCGTCCCGGCCGGTGGTGCACGCCCCGCACGCATGATCGACCCCACTTCGCCGAGGTGGCTGCATCCCACCCCTATCGACCCCGCCACCTCCCCGAGGTGGCGGGGTCGATAGGTCAGAGAT
>NZ_LEKG01000191.1:0-14649 GCF_001029515.1 Micromonospora sp. RV43
GGCGTCGGTGATGCGGCCGGCGGCGATGATCAGGCCGATGTGTGAGTACGCCTGCGGGAAGTTGCCGACCTGCTCGCCGGTGTCCGGGTCGATCTGCTCGGCGTACAGGCCGAGGTCGTTCGTGCGGGCGGCGAGCCGTTCGAACAGCCGCCGGGCCCGGTCCAGCTCCCCCGCCTCGGCCAGGCAGGCGGCCAGCCAGAACGAGCAGATCACGAACCCGGCCGGGTCGCCGTCCCAGCGGCGCAGCAGCCCGTCGCGGGACAACCGCCGCTCCAGCACGTCCATCGTGGCGCGCATCCGCGGATCGTGCGCCGGCAGGAAACCGACGAGCGGCATGACCAGCACCGAGGCGTCCAGGTCGTCGGACCCGAACGCCCCGGTGTACGCGCCGACCCGCTCGTTCCAGCCGTGGGTGAGCACGGCCGCCCGTATCTCGTCGCGCGCGGCGACCCAGCGCGCCACGTCGGCGGGCTCGCCGATGCGGGAGCCGAACCGGACCGCCCGGTCCAGCGCGGTCCAGCACTCCACCTTCGACGACACGTAGTGCCGCTCCGGCCCGCGCCCCTCCCACATCCCCGCGTCGGGCCGGTGCCAGCCGCGCTCGGCCTGGTCGGCGAGCGTACGCAGCAGGTCGCGGACCTCGGGTGACATCGGGTCGAGGTAGTACCGCATCAGCCAGGCGGCGTCGAGCACCTCGCCCAGCACGTCGTTCTGCCGCTGCCGCCAGGCGTCGTTGCCGACGAGCACCGGCCGGCTGTGCTCGTACCCGGCCAGGTGGTCGAGGTCGTGCTCGGTCAGGTCCCGCTCCCCCTCGACGCCGTACATGATCGGCACCGGCTCGTCGCCGATCCGGCCCATCGCCCGCGCCACCCAGGTGAACTGCCGGTCCGCCTCGTCCGGGCAGGCCGCCCGCCAGAGCGCCTGGAGGGTGAGGCTGAAGTCACGCAGCCAGACGTAGCGGTAGTCGTAGTTGCGGTCGCCGCCGAGCCGCTCCGGCACCGAGGTGGTGGCCGCCGCGACGACCGCGCCGCTGGGCGCGTACGTCATGCCCTGCACCGCGAGCGCGCTGCGCCGCACCTCGTCGCGGTACTCGCCCCGGTAGTCGTGCAGCGCCGACCAGGACCGCCAGCCGGCTACCGTCCCGGCCACCACCTCGGCGGCATCGGGCAGCGCGGGTGCGGCACCGGCGTACGTCGGGGCGTACCCGAGGGTGAAGCGGTGGGTGCTGCCGGCGCGGGCGGTGAACCGCCCGGCGGCGGCCCCCTCGGCGACTGTCAGCGGAACGTCGGCGCGCAGCTCCAGCCGGCAGGCTCCGGCGGTGGCGGCCACCACCCCGTCGCGTTCGGTCAGGTAGGCGCCGACCCGGCCGTACTCGAACCGCGGCGCGTACTCGACGCGCATCGGCACCTCGCCGGTGAGCCCCTCGACCAGCCGGGCGAGCACCCGGGGCGAGCGCATCCCGATGTCGTGACCGCGCGCGCCGGGCTCCAGCGCCAGCGCGTCGGTGACGGCGACCGTGCCGGTCGCCGTGGTGAAGACGGTACGCAGCACCAGCGTGTCGTCCAGGTAGGACCGCGTGCTGGTGGCCGCGCCCTCGGGGCGGATGCTCCAGTGCCCGGCGCCCTCGTCGAGCAGGCGCCCGAACACCGACGGCGCGTCGAACCGGGGCGGGCACCACCAGTTGACCGAGCCGTCGCGGTCGACCAGCGCCGCGCTGCGCCCGTCGGCGAGGAAGCCGTGCTCGCTGATGTGTCGGGTCGGCACGGGTGTGGCTACCCGGCCCGGGTGCCGCCATGCCTGGCCACATCGGTCCGGCCCGGCGCGTTACCGCTGCCCGGCGGCGGGAACGCGGCGGGTTGACGAAGGAGGATGCTCATGACCAGACCCTCGACTCCGACCGCGGCCTGGCAACCCGGAATGCCGGGCAGCGACAACCTCCCGTCCGGACCGGGCGGTCGCCCGACGCCGCCGAGCGGGGACGGGCACGGCCCGCATGCCGGGGCGCCGACCGTCACGATCGGCTCGTACCCGGACTATCCGTCCGCCCAGCGCGTGGTGGACTATCTGGCCGACAACCGGTTCCCGGTGGAACGTACCTCGATCGTCGGTACGGACCTCACGCTCGTGGAGACCGTGATGGGACGGCTTACAACGGGCCGGGCGGCCCTGCTCGGGGCCGGGACCGGCGCCTGGTTCGGTTTGTTCATCGGCTTGTTGTTCGGCATCTTCACCGCCGGGAACTGGCTGGCGGTGATCCTGGTCGGGCTGGTGATCGGCGCGATCTGGGGAGCCGTGTTCGGCGCTGTCGCGCACGCCATGAGCGGTGGGCAGCGTGACTTCACGTCGGCCAGTTCACTGCGCGCCGCCCAGTACGCGGTGACTGTGGACGCGGAGATGGCCGGCCAGGCCCAGCAGCTGCTGAGCCGGATGCACCTGACACCGACCGGTGCCACCGCCCGCTGACCGGCGGTACGCGACATCGAGGGAGGGCCCCGCCGGGGTCCTCCCTCGCCGCGTCAGTGGTACGCCCGCTCCCCGGCACGCAGCGGCACGTCCACCCGGTTCTCCGGCGGCGCCAGCGGGCAGGCCCACCTGTCGTCGTAGGCGCAACTGGGGTCATAGCGGCGAGGATGTTGGACAGCTCACCGCGCCGCAGGCACACAGGTTGACCTGAGGAAACTCAGGGGTTGATCAGCCCTCAGGCCGATGAGTTAGACGTGACCATCTACTGAGGAGAGCACCCCTGATGAGCAAGATCAAAGATCCTGAGCTGGCAGCACAGCTAGCCATCATCACTGTTGTAGGCCTGGCGGCAGGAGCGGCCAGCTTCACGCACGTTCACGATTGGACGATGGCGAACAGCCCTGCCGGTACGCCTGGCTGGTTTGGATGGGCCAACGCAGTCATCTCAGAGCTTGTGCCGATTGCAAGCCTGCTGACCATCCGCCGTAACCGCAGGATCGGTAAGCCCATCGGCATGCCAGTCTTCATGCTTCTTGCGGCGGCAACCCTGTCACTGGCGGCACAGCTTGCAGTGGCAAAGCCATCGGCATCCGGTTGGCTCCTGTCTGCCGTTCCGGCACTGGCATTCATGGGACTGATGAAGATGGTGCTTGCCGGTTTGCCAGCAGCCGTGCCGATTGCCGATTCCGTGCCAGTGCACAAGGTTGCCGATGCTGATTTCGTGCCGGTCACTCCCCTGCCAGTCGTGCCGGTTGCTGATGTCGTGCCGATGCCAATCAGCACGCCTGCTGACCAGCACGTTGCCGATTCCGTGCCGGTAACTGTGCCAGTCGAGAAGCCTGCCGAATCGGCAAAGAAGCCTCGCACGCGCAAGCCTGTCGTGCCAGCACATCCGGAGAAGCGTGCCGATCGGAACGATGCCGAAATTCTTGACGCCTACGTGCTGGCACGTGCCGATGGCAAGAAGATTGCCGATATCGCCAAGGAGCTTGGCGTGTCGGAACGGAAGCTGTTCAACATCCGCAAGACTGCCGGAATCGCCTGAGAGGAACTGACCAATGCTGCCGACCTGTACGACGCACGGACCCATCAACGGATACGAGCTGCGCGACTCATGGAGCTTCACCGAGGCTGGCCGCGTAGAGGGCATGCGCTCCTACGTCCTGTCCTGCGGCTGCGAGCACGTAGGCGCTGACCTGACCACCACGGAGATCCTGAACGCTGAGGAGACTCCTGACGGCTCCCGTGTGATCGAGCTGAGCATCATCGACTTCATGGAACAGCCGGTCATCACCTGGCGGGAGATCAGGCCTGCGCTGATCTGATTTCACGAGGAAGAGGGCTGCCCGAAAAGGGTGGCCCTTTTTCTTTGCTCTCATACCGAGTTTGATTCGCCGATGTGGCGATTAGTTAAGTAGGGCCAAGGAAGAGGAGAGCAGCCATGAGGCCACGAGACATGCTTATCAAGGCAAACCGGGAACTAGCCGAGAAGTACGCAGAGCAGGATCGGAGGTTTTGGGATGACGCTGCAAAGCAGATTGCAAGCCGCAGAGGCTAAGGCTCAGACGAGACAGCCGATTATCGAGAAGCTAACCAAGGAACTGAAGGAAGCCAGGGAGAAGTAATCATGACGTGCGCCAGATGTGACGAGCCAGGAACAGTAGCCTTTACCAACGTCGACAACGAAAGAAGGTATCTCTGCCCGACTCATCACATCAACGCATGGATACTGCTACTGATCCTGTACGGATATCTACCCGAGGAATGAGAAAGAGGAGCGGACCGAAATCCGCTCCTCTTCCCTTTTCCTGAGCTGTATTGCAGGCACAACCCTGTAAGTTGCATCTGACTCAGGAGAGCACAGACTAAGGCTCTTCCCCACCATCAAGCAAGTGAGGCCGCTTCTGCGCGATCCAAGCCTCTACGTGCTCCCTGAGCCACACATTCCCCATCTTGAGTGTGGCGACAGGTGCCGGGAAGTCTCGGCGGTTGATCAGGATGTACGCGCGCTGGCGGGACACGCCCAAGCGCTCTTGGATCTCAGCCGCTCCCATCAACTCCACACGGGTCAGGCTATGGACGCCCTGAGTAGGCGTGTCGTGTCCGGGCAGACCTGTACGCCACCCGCTCAGCTCACGTAGGGTTGTCGTCACGTCAACCCCGTGGCACTAGGAGGCGGCCAACCATGTTCCGTGTGGGCAAGTGGTTCCAGCGCAAGGAAGAGCCGATCGACTGCACCCAGGCAGCTACGGCGTACCCGGACCGTGCCGGCGCTTACGCTGTGTGCCCTGAGCAGCCTCAGATGCCGCCATGGAACCGCTCGACTGAGGTCATACCGCTAGACAGGCCTCTGATGACCAGAGCGGCCCTGTGGCGCTCTAGCCACGCTGTCAGGACCATGAACAGGCGACCCAACAGCAAGCCGGGCCGGTACGGCAAATGATCGAGCGATGGGAGCCTGAGCCTCCGCATGTGATCATGGCTGCCGGTTACACAGTCGACTTCCACCGCAAGAAGCGCTGCCCTCACTGTCGGCCTGGTGGCTGTCCTCGGGTAGACCGGGCACGTCGGCTGCTGAGGGCATGGCGGATCAAGCAGCGGCAACACAGGCAACGACAGGTCTTCCGCTGCTCCTAAGACGAGAAAAGCCCCTACAGACCACTTGGACCTGTAGGGGCTTTCTCATACTGTCTTCTCAATCTGATCGACCATCACAACCGACTGGTTCTTGAGAGCTTCAACAGCCGAATCGAGCTGGCTCTTGTAGTGGGCAACGGCTTCCTCAAGGGTGGTTATACGCTGGCGCAACTCTGCATTTTCCTTCACCCGATCCGCCAACTCGCGCTTTAGCCAAGCAATATGCTCCTCAAGCTCATTGATCATGCTGGCGTACTGCTCTCTTACTTCACGAATCATGGCTAGGTACTGATCCTTCGCCAGTGTGAACGCAGCCGCCTCAGCGGTCAGTCTCGGAACTTCCTTTTGATCCTTTGCGCTGAGGCGAGCGGTCACGAAACCGATAATTCCCGTGATGACGCTCGCCCCTGCTCCAATAATGATTGGGTCCATGTTTAGGCCTTCCCCCATTAACAGGCTCCCGGCCTCTTGTTTCTAAAATCAGGTCACGTCTACGCCAAGGCCTAGATAATCTGCTGCGTCTCCTACTTCCTCGATGAGGAAAGTGCGAGGTGTTGCAGCGCTAGCCCACAAGGTAACTGTGTTTCCTGTGTTGGCAGAACACGTCAGAACGACATCGGCCGTCAGGTCAGTATTAGCAGACCTTGTGAGATAGAGCGGGCTACCTCCTACGCCCACAGAAGAACCTGAGTTGGTTCCCTCACAGCGGGTACGCCCATACTCTCCCCAATCCGCACCTGACGCGTTTGTCTTACGGACCCTGAAGTTTCCAAGAGCGCCAGCAACACTGCCGTACATCATGGCCTTCATAGTGACCTTGTAGGCCTTCCCTGCCTTGAAAACCATATTCGGAATAGTCAGTACTACAGTCTCAGTCGTACCAATAGCGGCCGATGTTGACGGCGAATAGGCGATGCCTGGTGGAGCAGGATTCAGACGAGCTGCCGTCAGCTTCATTCCTGGTTGAATAGTAGTCATTGATTACCTCACAGAGCAGCAATAGCCGGATTAGCCACATGCATAGGAGTACCGGCAGGATGAGACTTGTTGATACGGTTCACTCCCCGGACAACCGAGAAGTTCTGTGGGCTGCGAGTGGCAAGGTTGTCGAACCTCACCGCTAGGCCAGTCTGCGTATTTCCGGACTGACGCCATCCGACCAGCGCTAGCGCGTCAGTAGGCGAGCCTGCAACCGATGAGTCGGTAACAGAAGATGCCCATGACATCGGCTCAATTCCAGCAGCAGGCCACAGCTTGTGCCTGATCTGGTTACCGAAAGCCTGTACCCGCAGCTTGAAGCTGTTGCCAGCTCCATAAGGCAGGAATGAGGCACGGCTAGCCAGAGACACAGCGTTGG
Organism: Micromonospora sp. RV43; assembly: GCF_001029515.1. Classification (NCBI taxonomy): domain Bacteria; kingdom Bacillati; phylum Actinomycetota; class Actinomycetes; order Micromonosporales; family Micromonosporaceae; genus Micromonospora; species Micromonospora sp. RV43. The sequence continues at coordinate 6,458 of NZ_LEKG01000191.1, forward strand.
TTTGAATGAGCAAGTCAATCTGACCTGACGGCTGATAACGAACAACACTCTCGACGTATCCGCTACCTAGCCGGAATCTCACTCGCTGGTCATAGAAGGCACCAGCAGCAACCGCATCACAGGTCAGAGTCAGAGTGACGTCTAGGTCTGCGCCGATGTTCGGAACAGTCCCCGTAAAAGCTGTGCCCGTAGCGTTCAGACCAATGAGAGCAGTAGAGCCGTCAGTGACGAACTGAGCAGACGGCACACAGGTCCAAGGCTGGCCGCTTGTAGCGTCTCCCCAACCGTTGCTGGTTGTCCTGGTGAAGCTGTCCACCAAGGAAGGGTTGACGGCAGTAATCGATACTTCCTCGCCACCGAGAAGGGCAGGGATCGGCAGGTCATCCGGATCGGTAGTCCAGTCATCCCCTGGTCCTGACACAACCGTCAGCGTCGTGTCGGAAGCGCCTACAGGAGCCACCAGATACGACGTATCGGAGTCGACCCGTGTGTCACTGCCTTCCTGCGCCACAGTCCAGACAGAGCCAGGCCTACAGGTCCACGTGATCTGCCACCGGAACGCGTCAAGGCTCACCCTGACGCCAACAATCAGCAGCTTCACCGGCCCTGGTGGCAGAAAGGCCGGCAAGTCATCAATGCTGATGAAGTCACCGACGTTCAGTGCTGCCACCTGACGCCTGAGAGCAGGATTAGCCTGCCAGTCAGGGTGCATCAGGTTGACCGTTACGGTAGGCCAACGGGCCTCGTCTACGGTGCCTTGGAATGCTCGCCAGGCTGCATGCTGAATAGCCTGCTCGTCGTATGCCAGGTTCAGCGTCAACGAGTCCGCGTAGCTGCCTACAGCCGACACAGACAGTGGACCTGACTCAACGACGAATCGTGCTGAGGCTCCATCCTCACGCTTGACTGTCACGTCATTGCGGATGTCGTCAGCATCCTCAATCGGCATCAGCTCAGCGAACTTGTCTGTCTGATACGACAGGGCCAGATCTGGCCTGTTGTAGAGGCTTTCCCTCGTCCGGTACGACAGGGCTAGGGACTGCTGCCGTTCGGTCAACAGACCACCATCAGCCTCAGCACACGAGTAGAGCAGATTCAGGAAGCTGTCAGCCTTCTGCCTTCCCATAGGCGCTGTCTCAGAAATCGTGCCGACGATATCGACAGGGATTCCCTCTTCACGCGCAAGGCGCTTGATCCTGTCACCGGCTGTCTCACCGACATAGCCGTTAGAGGCGTTACGGAATTCCCATGTCACAATCGGCAGCTCGACAGGGAACAGGCCTGCGTGACCCACAGAGGCCACGAGCGCGCCAGTGGCAATCGTGGCTGCTGTCGGATTACCAAACGCACCTGTATAGGTGACGCTGAAACCAGGAATCGTGTACCACGTACCTGATCCGACACCATGAAAGAAGGCTGTCCACTCGACATTACTGCCAGCCTGAACAACCTGAAGGCTCATAGCGACCCAACCGGTAGGCGAGGCATCCGATCCGAAGCTGCCGGTAGTAGCGCTCGTAACTGTTGAGCCGTCACTAGCAGTACCGACCCAGCGGTAATTGGTGTTGTTGATGCTCAGCGTCCACTGAGTAACAGCGCCTCTGCTCTCAATCTTCGCCAGGTCCACATACGCGGACGTTGTTGGCAGTGAATCGAGCTTGAAGAACAGCAGGAAGCTCCATGATGAGTTACCGGAAGCAGGGCCAGCCTTGACGTTCAGCCATGAGGTAGCGGCACCTAGCTTCGCTGTTGTCACCGCACCCTTCAAGGTGTTGTCTGCGCTGAAAGTGACTTCCCTGGCAGAGCCATAGATGGAACCACCAAGAGCCACGTTCGTTGGGGCAGTCGAGTCTGAGCCGTCCTCTAGCGGCATGTACGCCATAGGCTTGTAGCTCGTCAGAGTGCGATACAGAGGCGAGTTAAGAGCCTTGGCACCCTGATTCAGCCTGCGCAGAATTCCGGACGCCTCAACACTCACCCAAGCGTCATTGCCGGTTGGATGCCACCGGACAGGCCACTCAGAGATTTCACCGGCAAAGATCGGCTCTACTGCCTCGTAGTTGTCGTAAGTGACTGAAGGAAGCGGAGAGTTGGTATTGCCAGTAACCAGCCAGTTACGGATTCCCACAAGGCCAGCAACGCTGATCCTGTTGTCACCTGCAATGGCAGTCCATGCGGCAGGCTCAGCATCAGTAGCCCGCCACACCTTCACCGCCAGGTGAGTGCCAGCAGTCAGAGCACGCATCCGCAGAGTCGTGCCAGCGCTGTAAGTAATGGATGTCGGAACCGAGATCAGATCTTCTAGGCCAGCGCTGCCATTGAGCCTGACGCTGATCTTCACTGTTACCTTGCCGCTGGTTTCGAAGTCAGTCCTAAACCAGTAGTAGCTATCTCCACCACCAATCCAGCGAGACACCACACCGGTTGACATACGTGCACCAGTCGCCACAGCGGAAGGCTGGATGTCTACAACCTGCTCAGAGTCGATTGTCTCGCCTCCGGTCAGCGTGTTAGTAGATGCGGAACCGACAGCCGGAAACGTCCATGTAGCCTTGCCGGCACTCACGTTCCAACCGGCAGGATTGAAGGAATTCCATACCTGACCTGAGTCAGACGTGCCCATTCCGCCAGCAACAGTGCGGCTGAACGTGTCTGCGTAAAGCTCCTTGTAGACGAACAGAGGGGTATTGCGAGTCAGGTAGCCGGACAGAGGACTCATCGGATTGCGCTGGCTGTACTTGCCGTGCCCGTTGTAGAGCACCATTGAGGCTGTGCCGTAAGAGGCCTGAGAGCCCTGCGCCGAGAGCCCGCCACTGAAGCTGATACCGCCGCCAGTGTGAGCGGACTCCTGGCGTAGGTCAGGAGTGATGTCATGCCAGCCAAGAGAGCCAGCAAAGATCCTTGCCTTGATTTCGTTCGCTGCCATGACAGCACTCCCCCTATTTACTTCTCATCGATAAAACGAACAACCCCACCGTTACCGCGAGCCTTCTTGCGTAGCTGCTCGATGAACTCATCAGGATTGTTGGCTGTGACGTACACAGGTCCATTGATGTTGATTCCGCCACCAGCCGATGAAGCCCTAGCCATAACAGCGGTACCGCCATTGCCCAGATTCCGACGCATCTTCTCTACGGCTTGGAATCCGCCCATGCGGTCTACGTCCCTGGCGGACAAGACGAACTCACCAGGGGCCAGCATGCGAGGAACAGAGTCAACGCCCTTAGGGCCAGGGCCGATTACCGGACCACCAGAAGCCAGACCCTTCAGCTTGGTTCCGTGGCCGATAATGTGCTCACCCTGACGCCTACCGCTTTCCTCATACTTCACATGCACGATGACTGTCTTGCCGTGCAAGCCATCAATCTTGCGCTGAATAATCGGAATCTTCGGTGAGGCGTTGTCAGTCAGACCAGCAGAGGCCTGATAGTTCTTAGCGAACTTGTCACCCTTAGCCTGAGCCTTCACGAATTGCTTCTCTAGGTCAGCAATCTGAGCCTCAGTGAAACCAGCAGCCGACAGGGTTGCCCGCAGGGCAGGCGATAGCTTGCCGTTGAACATTCCTGCTGCGGCACCAGTAGCCGATTCCACTTCAAGAGCAGCCTGAGCCATATCCCTCAGAGCTTGCTTAGCCTGAGGCGAATTCTTACCGTGCTCCTTGACAGCCTGGTTGTACTCGCTCTGCGAATCCTTCAAACCGTTCTGCGCCTCAATGAGGGCAAACATAGGATCGGTCTGCGAACGAATCGCCGTAGCCAGCTCGTCTAGAGCGGAGCGCTGATCCCTGGCAGCGCCAGCAGCCTCAGCGATATTGCGGCGTAGGTTCTCCTGTTCAACCGCCAAGTCACCGGCAGCATCCCGAACCTTGACAGTGCTGGCGACACCTGACTCTGAGAAATCCTTTAGGGCATCGTCCATGGAATTCCAGTTGTCACGCCAGGATTGCGTCACGCTGCCAATTCCGGGAATCCAGCCAAGCAGGGTGTCATAAACCGTAGCGATAGCCTTACCGACGATGATCACCGGCTTAGCCATCATGCTCAGCGCACCAGCAACGACACCAACAATCTTGATGATCTGCTCTAGGCCTAGGAATAGACCCCTCACCGCTGCTGCTGCCTCATTGGCATTTTCAGCCGAACTGCCGAACAGATCCCCGATGGAACGACCTAGGCGAGGCAGGCCAACGCTGATCTCACGAATGACAGGACCAGCAGCCTCTACAGCCTTACGGATGCCAGGAAGAGCCTCACGAGCCAGACCAGACACGCCACGAGCCAGAGGAACCACATAGCGGGAGGCAGACTGAAAGATCTTCTGAATGTCACCTGAGGCGTAGCGCCAGGCACCCTGAATCGTCTTGATGCCGTCTAGGGTCGGACCTACGAAAACCTGCGAGAAGTCTTCTAGATCCTTCATGACAGCCTTACCTAGCTGACTGCCAGCACTAGCTACCCGAGGATCACGAGCTGCCAGAGTGACACCGCCGATAACACCACCGATACCCGCTCCACCAACAATCGCTGCGGAGATCAGGCCACCGATGATGGGAGCAGCCGTAGCGCCAATCGTGGCACCAGCAGCGGCACCAGCAGGCCCTAGCGGAGCACTGGCAACCAGTGGACCTAACCGGCCGATGAAGCGTGCTGCAAAGCCTGAGGCTGCATCGTCCCCAGCGTCGTCAAGGTCGATGAACTTACGAGCCTTAGTAAGCTTGGATAGCTCCCGCTGCTGCTCACGCATCTTCTTCGTGATGTCGACACGTCCTGCCGCATCTTCTGTGCGAGCAAAGGCAACCGCTAGCTCACTGAGCTTGCCCTTTGTCAGGTCAATCTCTTTGTCTAGGTTCTTGGCATCTTTACCGGTTGCCTTGAATTCCTCGCCGAGCTTGTCTACCGCATCGGCAGCCTTCTTGGCTGTAGGAGAAATCGTTTCCTTACCGAGGAAGCTAAAAAGGAGTTCCCTCTTATCCATGGCCGGTCACCCCTTTGTTAACTTGTCTAGGTCAGTGAGGAACGCAGAGAACTGCTCAAGGTCTAGTTCGTCTACCTGCTCAGGAGTCAGGTGATAGATCCGAGCAAAGATTGGGTACAGTTCGGTTAGTCCGAACTCGTCTTCTCTTTTGGGTCTGCCTCAACAGGCACAACCTCTGTTGCCGACATGTCCAGATCGAAGTCATTCCACGAAACGCTGACTCCGTGACGGACGAGCACAAGCCAGACGAGCATGGCGACAGCAATCTCATCCTTGTCAGCAAGGCGCTCTAGAAGCTCCTGATAGCCAAGGCCACACTGCTCATTCAGCGCGCGTACTTCCTTCAGGCGTGGCTTGAGGTGGTTGTATTCCACTACCTCAGGAGCGTTCAGAGCAGCCGCATCCTCAGCAGTCAAAGTAATCCGAAGCATTGTTATCCCCTTAGTTTCTTAGCTACATCAGTGAGGACTTCCGCCATCTCTTTACGGACAGCGGGCATCAGTCGCTCTACTGGCTTGTCTACAAATCCGGTACGTACGCTCTGGGAAACCCATGTCCTGCGCTTCTTGCCTCTAGGGCTGCGCAGTGTTCCCTTGTTCAGGGCCGGTACGTCTCGGCGCTCCTGCTTACCGTCACCGAAGACGCGGTAGCGAAGCTCAGTTGATTGCCTGCGTGTTTTGCTGGCGAGCCGATAGCTCATGGAGGCAGACAGGACAGGCGCATATCCGCTAGGCATGACTCGTGGAATCTCAGCCTCAATGGCTGGCTTCAGAGGCTTGGTGGCGGACTTGAGCCGCTTATCCATGTCCCTGCCTAGACCAGTGTCGCTGAGCTGCTTGAGTTGGCTCTTCAGCCGGTACAGCTCAGCGCCACCAGAAATACGTACATCAAAACCCATCAGTAGACGCCTAGGGTCACTACGCCGTCTACCTGGAAAGTGGCAGACCAGCCAACCTTGCCACCAACAGAAGTGGACAGCTCAAGCTCAGCTAGGAAGCATTCTCCCGTAGCCTTAACCTGGCCTGTAGCCGTTCCGTTCGGCGCATATTCGAACGTGGCAGTATTGTCGATTCCGCGTAGGGAAATCAGCACTGCGATGTTTCCCGTAGTAGCAGTGTCGTCATAGCTACCTGAAAGCTGGAACGTCACGTTCTCAATGCTCGTGATGGTCCGCTCTCCCTGGTCACCAAGAGAGAGAACAGACTCACGAGCTGGCGCACCAGGCAGACCAGAAACGTCAGACAGACCAGCAAGCGTGCGGAGTGTGCCGCCGCCATCGTCTAGCTTAAAGACAGAATTCCTAGAGTGTGCGAAAGCCATAATGGTTTCTCCTTAAGGCACAGCAAATAACCCGCCAGATAGGCGGGCTGGATGAATTGGTTAGGATTAGCGCCTGGCGAAAGCCACAGCGAAAGTAGCTGAGCCAGTGCCAGTAACCGTCCACAGAGCGCGGACGTATCGATTCACCGCGCCGGTAATGGCCTTGCGCTCCGAGGTCTTGCCCGTAGCTGCGGTGAAGGTAATCAGGTCAGCCCAGACAGTGTTGTCCGTAGAGTGCTGCACCTTGACGGTTAGTCCGGTCAGGCCTGTCAGAGCCGTGACGTGCAGTGCGCCAGCTCCACCAGTAGCAGTACTGGCAGCGTCATCAACAGCGGTTGTGTTGCCGTTGGCTGTCTCGGCCTGGTGAACGTGAAGCACTCGGCCTACGTCTACGCCATCGTCAGCCTGAGCGCTGACAGATACCTTCACGGCATCATCTGTAGCCGACTGAACGTCTAGCCCGTCTAGGTCTGTGACAGCGAACAGAGCCAGCTTTCCGGCTGTGAAGCCCTCAGGCATGACCGTGACTAGTAGAGCGTCTTCAGCCGTGCGGGTAGCAGCAGCACGCTCGTAGAGGCTGCCTGCGGCTGAATCAAACGTGCCGTTCAGACTCATAGCACCTGAGCGCAACCCAGGAATGAAGCGCTCGCCATCATCAAGAATGGACGACACAGAAGCGTAACTACGCCTCAAGTTGACGGACCATTCCTTAATGTTGCCTGTGACGTGGCTGTCATTAACCAACAGTCGAGAGTTTCTATAAGCAACGTAAGTCATGTCAGGTACCTGCCTCTTCGATATAGCCAAGGTCGATCAGCTCAGCAATCGACTTTTCAGGCAGGTCGGTTACCTTGTCGCCTGGCTCGGCTCGCTTGTCCTTCTTAGTCTTGGTCGGGTAGTTGAGTCCGACCTTCACGAGATACTTCTTAGCCATCAGACACCATTCCCTACGACGTTGATAATCAGATCAGCACCAAGACGCGAGTTGTTGTAGCCGTAGTTCTGAGCGCTGACAACCTCTACGAAGCTGCACAGATCACCAAGAGAAGGATCAGACTCAATAGCTGCCTTCAACGACTGGTCACCAGCAGGCATCAGGAATGTGTCTAGCTGCATCTGCCCTGAGCGATCGTTGGTGTTGCTGATCAGGATTGGACAGACGATGCTTAGCTCACAGTTGTTGTCGCCTAGCGTCTGGTCGTACCTGACCTCTACGCCACCGACGTAGAAGCAGGGCACAGACGTTGAATCCGGCACGTAGGCGTAGGTGTTGAGGCCAGGGATAGCATTCTTAACGGCGTCAGCAATGGCCTGCCGTACTGCTGAGATATCCATGCGATCACCCGACTGACTTGATGATGAAGGGGCGCAAGAGCGCCTGTACGTCAGAGTCCATACGGGCAACCCGCAGGAATCCGAATTCCTCGCTGCCTCGCATGCCGTCTACTGAGTCCTTGCGCTTCCACAGACGAGCTGCCTGCATAAGCGTGGCCTGTACGACTTCCTCAGGGACTGCCGGCCAACCCCACCTGGCGGTAACCCTCACCCGTGTCCGGCCGTAGCCTCCCCACGAGCTGCGGCGTAGGTACGTGGCAGGCCTGCCTAGGGCTAGAGCGTTCTCAGGCTCTAGGTCGTAGTCCGTCACTGCGGTCCATGAGGTTCCGTTGCCTGTCTCCACCAGCAGGCCAACAGCGCTGGCAATGTCGTCCACGATCAACAGGTCTGCATCAGCCTCGTGCACCAGGCGGCCAGCAACGCTGTAGGTGCGGCTGGTGGCTACAGAGGTTGAAAGGCTGACGTCCGTCGGCGTGTCTGCGTGATCTGGGTCGATGTGGGCGGTAGGTCGGAGGCATGAGGTATCCGGCTGGTGGTGGCGTGAACGCGGCAGCCCGGGTCCG
>NZ_LEKG01000192.1:0-14629 GCF_001029515.1 Micromonospora sp. RV43
CCGTAGGGTGGGCGGGTGAGCGCGGGCGAGGAGGGGCGGAGCACGTCTGACGGGCAGAGCAGGTCGGACGGGCAGAGCAGGTCGGACGGGCAGAGCAGGTCGGACGGGCGCAGCACGGCCGAGGAGCCGTGGCCGGTCCGGGTGGTCAGCCAGAAGGTGGGCGCCTGGATCGCCCGCCTGGGCTGGGTCTGGGTCGACGGCCAGGTGGCGCAGATCAGCCGCCGCCCCGGCGCGAGCACCGTCTTCCTCACGTTGCGCGACCCGTCGGCCGATCTCAGCCTGACCGTCACCACCAACCGCGACGTGCTGGACGCGGGCGCGCCGGAGCTGCGCGAGGGCGCCCGGGTGGTGCTGCACGCCAAACCCGAGTTCTACGCCGCGCGGGGCACGCTCAGCCTGCGGGCCGACGAGATCCGCCAGGTCGGCCTCGGTGAGCTGCTGGCCCGGCTGGAGAAGCTCAAGAAGCTGCTCGCCGCCGAGGGCCTGTTCGACCGGTCCCGCAAGCGGCGGCTGCCGTTCCTGCCGGGCCGGGTGGGCCTGATCACCGGCCGAGCCTCGGCGGCCGAGCGGGACGTGCTGACCAACGCCCGCCGCCGCTGGCCCGCCGTCGACTTCCGCACGATCAACGTGGCGGTGCAGGGGCCGAGCGCGGTGCCGGACATCGTCGGGGCGCTCAAGGTGCTCGACGCCGACCCGGCCGTCGACGTGATCGTCATCGCCCGGGGCGGCGGGGGCATCGAGGATCTGCTTCCCTTCTCCGACGAGGCGCTGTGCCGGGCGGTCTTCGCCTGCCGCACGCCGGTGGTCAGCGCGATCGGCCACGAGACGGACGCGCCGCTGCTCGACTACGTGGCCGACGTGCGCGCCTCCACCCCGACCGACGCGGCGAAGCGCGTCGTGCCGGACCTGACCGAGGAGACCCGGCTGATCGGCCAGGCCCGGTCCCGGCTCGAACGGGCGGTGCGTCACCTGGTCGACCGGGAGCAGCACCGGATCGACCTGCTGCGCTCCCGTCCGGTGCTGGCCCGGCCGCAGGTGATGGTCGAGCAGCGGGCGGTGGACGTGTCCGCGCTGCGCGACCGCGCCGGCCGGTCCCTGGAGCACCGGCTGCGGGGCGCCACCGACGACCTGCGGCACACGCTGGCCCGGCTGCGCGCGCTGTCCCCGGCGGCCACGCTGGAGCGCGGCTACGCGATCGTGCAGCGCGCCGACGGCCACGTCGTCCGCGCGGCCTCCGAGGTGGCCAAGGGCGATCCACTGCGGGTACGCCTCGCCGAGGGCGAGCTGACCGCCACCGTCGACGGCTGAGGGAAGAGAGACGATGACCGGGACGAAGCAGGACGAACAGCTCAGCTACGAGCAGGCCCGCGCCGAGCTGGCCTCGGTGGTGGAGAAGCTGGAGGCGGGCGGCACCTCGCTGGAGGAGTCCCTCGCCCTCTGGGAGCGCGGCGAGCAGCTCGCCGGGGTGTGCCAGCGCTGGCTGGACGGCGCCCGCGCCCGCATCGACGCCGCCCGCCAGCGCGCCGAGGAGTGACGGTGGGATTCGGCGCGATCGCCGAACCCCACCGCAGACCTCAGTTGAACAGGTTGTACAGCTCGGCGGGGGCCTCGACGACCTGGTCGGCCGAGGGCTTCTGGGCCGGCGCCGCGTTGCCGTAGTCGGTGTAGGTGATCTTCAGGTCCTGCGCGGCGCTCTGCCCGGCGGCCGGGATCTTGAGAACCATCTCGCTGAGCCGGCCCTGGGTGTCGACCTTGGCGGTGAACGGCACCGACTGGGCCTGCGCCCCGAGCGCGGTGATCACGGCCGGGTCGAGCGAGCCCGCCTCGGCGGCCTTCGACACGTCGACGGTGCCCTCGTACGCGCCCTCGCCGGTCTGCCGTACCTCGGTGATGCCCTGGGTGAGCACGGCGCTGCCGGCCGGGTCGAGCTTCTCGAAGTCGAAGCCCAGCGCCCGGTTGCCCTTGACCCGGTTCTGGTCGAGGTGGTGGTACTTGCCGGTGTTGAGGTTCTTCACGCCGGGGATCTGCGTCGCAGCGGTGCCGCCGAGTTCCAGCTTGACCCAGCTGTCCGGCTTGGCGTGGATCAGGTCCAGCTTCATCATCAGGTCCGACGACGGGTCGCCGATGGTCATCCGCATGTCGGCGCTCTGGCTCGGCTCGTGCACCTGCCCTTCGGCGGTGGAGCCCGCGCCGGTCATGGAGAACTTGAAGTTCCCCTCACGGATCGCGTTCGTGGAGTCGAGCAGAGCCTGCTTGGCCGCGCTGCTGGACGCCGTGGCGCTCGGTGCGACGCTGCCGGAGGCGCTCGGGGTCGCGGAGGCGTCGGACGTCGTCCCGTTGCCGTTGCAGGCCGCCAGGCCGGGAATGAGCAGCGCCGCGGCGAACGCGGTGGCGCTGAAGCGTCGAATCTTCACGTCAACCTCTCCAGGTGGGTCGTCCGGGCTCGATGTCCCTTCTGTTCCCGGAAGCGGGGTTCCGCAATCCCGCGTCCCCCGGAGGGAGGACGTCAGCGCAGCGACGTGGCGAGCTTGCGCAGCTCCGTCTCCCCCGCGTCACCGACAACGATCACCGTACGGTTCGGCTCCAGCAGGACGAGCGCCTGCTCGTTGCCGCGTGCCGTGTAGCGCTGCCAGCTCAGCCCGCCGGGCAGGTCGGCCGCGCCCTGCGGCTGCCCCTCGGTCAGCTCGGCCGGCAGCAGCTTCTCCGCCGGGACGTTGCTCTCCACCAGCTGCGCGCCCCGGCCCTCCGGGGTCACGTACCCGATCCGCAGCGTCGAGCCGTCCGCCTCGGTCCGGAAGCGGGCGTTGACCGTACGCCAGTCGTCGCCCAGCCCGGTCGGCTCGCTGACCGGGAAGGCGTTCGCGGAGCGGGCCTGCTCCAGCGCGGGCGCCGGGTCGACTGTGACCGGCGAATCGCCGCCGAGGAAGCCCCGGTAGAAGGCGAGCAGCAGCGCGATCGGGACCAGCAGGATCAGCAGGGACAGCGCCATGTCCTTCGGCGACCGCTCGGAGCGGGCTTTCTCCTTGCCCGCCGGCGGCGCGGGGGTGTCCACCACGGGGGCCGGCTCGCCCCGGTCCGCGACGAGCGCGGGCTGACCCTCGGACGGGGCCGGGGCGCCGTCCGGTCGGACCGGCGGCTGGCCCTCCGGCGGGGTGGCGTCGGTCGGTGTGCGGTCGGCAGGCTGTGCGGCTTCCACCCGGCCATTGTCGCAGCCCACCGGGTGACGTGATCCTGGCCTCCTCCGCCCCGCCGGGACGGCGAACCTGAGATCGTGTGAGGATCAGCGACAAAACCGGCGGCGGTGGCCGCCGGTCCCACCCCGCAACGTCGCGAGGAGGCCGCCATGACAACCACCAGGACGCGGACGCCCCAGGATCTCGACCGCAACCTCGCCCTCGATCTGGTCCGGGTCACCGAGGCCGCGGCGATGGCCGCCGGCCGCTGGGTCGGCCGGGGCGACAAGGAAGGCGGCGACGGCGCAGCAGTCGACGCCATGCGAAAGCTGATCAACTCGATCCCGATGCGCGGCGTCGTGGTGATCGGCGAGGGCGAGAAGGACAACGCCCCCATGCTGTTCAACGGCGAGGAGGTCGGCGACGGGACCGGCCCCGAGGTGGACGTGGCGGTCGACCCGATCGACGGCACCACGCTGATGAGCAAGGGCATGCCGAACGCGCTGGCGGTGCTCGCGGTCGCCGAGCGCGGCGCGATGTTCGACCCGAGCGCCGTCTTCTACATGGAGAAGCTGGCGGTCGGCCCGATGTACGCCGACGTGGTGGACATCAACGCCGGGGTGGCCGAGAACATCAACCGGATCGCCAAGGTCAAGGGCACCGACGCCGCCGAGGTGACCGTGTGCGTGCTGGACCGGTCGCGCCACGACGACCTGATCAAGCAGATCCGGCGTACCGGTGCCGGGATCCGGCTCATCTCCGACGGGGACATCGCGGGCGCCATCGCGGCGGCCCGCGGCGAGTCGGACGTGGACGTGCTGATGGGCATCGGCGGCACCCCGGAGGGCATCACCGCCGCGTGCGCGCTCAAGTGCATGGGCGGCATGATGCAGGCCAAGCTCTGGCCGAAGGACTCCGACGAGCGTCGCAAGGCGCTGGACGCCGGGCACGACCTGGACCGGGTGCTGTTCACCGACGACCTGGTCACCGGCGACAACTGCTTCTTCGTGGCCACCGGTGTCACCTCCGGCGACCTGCTGCGCGGCGTGCGCTACCGCTCCGGCGGCGCGTACACCCAGTCGATCGTGATGCGTTCCAAGAGCGGCACCATCCGGGTGATCGACTCGTACCACCGCCTGGAGAAGCTCGCCCTCTACTCGGCTGTCGACTTCGACGGACGCCCACTGGCCGAGCAGGAGTGAGCAGAGCCGGGACGGCGGCACCACCGGCACCGCCGACGCTGTCGACCGGGCGACGTGTCGCCGGTGTCGGGTTGGCCACCGCCTCGGGCGTGATGGTCGCCGTCCAGTCCCGGATCAACGGCGAGCTGGGCGTACGCCTGGCCGACGGGATCGCCGCCGCGGTGGTCTCGTTCGGTGTGGGCCTGCTGATCCTGCTGGTGCTGGTCCCCGCCACCCCCGGTGGCCGGCGGGGACTGGCCGCCCTGCGCGGCGCGCTGCGCTCCGGCGCGCTGCGGCCCTGGCAGTGCCTGGGCGGCGTCTGCGGCGCGTTCCTGGTGGCGACGCAGGGGCTGACCATCGGCGCGCTCGGCGTCGCGGTCTTCACCGTCGCGGTGGTGGCCGGGCAGTCCGGCAGCAGCCTGCTCGTCGACCGGGCCGGCATCGGCCCGGCCGGCCGGCAGCCGGTCACCCCGAACCGGCTGATCGGCGCGGTGCTCACAGTGCTCGCCGTCCTGCTGGCGGTGGGCGACCGGCTCGGCGACCCGCACGCGCTGGCGCTGGCGCTGCTGCCGCTGGCGGCGGGGGTGGGCATCGCCTGGCAGCAGGCGGTCAACGGTCGGGTCCGGGCGGCGGCGGGCAGTGCCATGACCGCCACGCTCGTGAACTTCACAGTCGGTACGGCGGCGCTGCTCGTCACCTTCGCGGTGGACCTGGCGGTACGCGGACGGCCGGCGGGCGCGTTCCCGGACGAGCCGTGGCTGTATCTCGGCGGCCCGCTCGGGATCGTGTTCATCGCGCTGGCCGCCGCCCTCGTCCGGTTCACCGGTGTGCTGCTGCTCGGCCTGGCCACGATCGCCGGGCAGATCGTCGGCGCGGTGCTGCTGGATCTGGTCCTGCCGACCGCCGCCTCGCACCCCGGGCTGGACACGCTGCTCGGCGCGGCGCTGACCATGGTCGCCGTGCTCGTCGCCGCCTTCGGCCCGACCCGCCGCCCTTAGCGGGCGGCGGCGGGCGCGGCGGCGCGCAGGCCGGTCACCATCTCGTCGACGACCCGGTCCAGCGGCGTCCCCTCGATCCCGAACGTCTCGCTGGCCGCGGTGGAGTCCATCACGAACGGCCCGGCGAACTGGTGCGCGGTCTCCCGCATCTCCCGGGCGAACGGGTCGGCCAGACCACCGAGCCAGAGCACCGGGTAGGGCATCCGGGTCAGCCGGGGCGCCGGCGCCCCGGCCCGCTTCGCCGCCCGGTCGGCGAGCGCCCGCATGGACATCGGGGGCGCGCTGGGCACGTGCCAGGCCCGTCCCCAGGCGCGCGGGTCTGTGGCGGCGGCGACGAGGGTACGGGCCACGTCCCCCACGTACGTCCAGGTGTGCGGCGCGTCCCAGGCGACCGGCAGGAACACCCGCTGCCCGGCGAGCACCTTGGGCAGCACCATCATGGGCAGCGAGGTGCCGCCGAGGCCGATGTAGTCGGAGCCGCGTACCTCGGTGACCCGGGCCCGGCCGGCGCGGTGGGCGGCCAGCGCGTCGGCCCACATCCGGTTGCGGACGCGGCCCTTGACGCCGGTGGCGGCGAGCGGGGTCGCCTCGGTCATCGGGGCGTCGACCGGGCCGTACCCGTAGAGGTTGCCGACTGTGGCGAGCACGGCGCCGCTGCGCTCGGCGGCGGTGAGCAGGGCGGCGGCCAGCGGCGGCCAGTCCGTCGGCCACGTGTGGTACTGCGGGTTGGCGCAGTTGTGGAGCGCGTCCGCACCCCCGGTCAGCGCGGCGAGCCGGTCCGCGTCGGCGGCGTCGGCGGCCACCCGCTCGATCGCCGGGTGCTCGGGGCCGGTACCGCGCCGGGTGACCACCCGCACCCGCTCGCCGCGTTCGGCGAGGAGGCGGGCGGTGGCGGTGCCGACGGGGCCGGCGCCGACGATCACGTGCAGTGCCATGACAGGTCCACCTTCCCTGAAGCAGTAATTCGAATCGAGAGCACCGCTCTCGGAACAGAGCATGACTCACGGAAGCGGCGCAAGTCAAGAGCAGTGCTCTCTCTTTTGATTGCTGCTCTCGTCGTGGCAGAGTGGGGACATGGTCGCTCCCTCGCTCCGCGCCCGGGTCCGCGCCGGGATGATCGAAGAGATCAAGACGGTCGCCCGCCGCCACCTGGACACCGACGGCGCGAACCTCTCCCTGCGCGCGGTCGCCCGCGACCTCGGCATGGTCTCCTCGGCGATCTACCGCTACTTCCCCAGCCGCGACGACCTGCTCACCGCGCTGATCCTGGAGGCGTACGACGCGCTCGGCGACGCGGTGGAGGCGGCCGACGCCGCCGCCGACCAGGCCGACCTGCGCGGACGCTGGCTCGCCGCCTGCCGGGCCGCCCGCGCGTGGGCGCTCGACCACCCCGCCGAGTACGCGCTGCTCTACGGCAGCCCGGTGCCCGGGTACGCGGCCCCGGACGACACCGTCGTGCCGGCCCAGCGCCCTCCGGTGACCCTGGTCGGCATCCTGCGCGACGGCCTGGCCTCCGGCCGGCTCGCCCCGCCCGCCGAGGATCTGCCCGAGCCGCTGCGCGGCGACGTGGCCGAACTGGTCGAGCTGATCGGGATGGACGTGCCGCCCGCGCTGCTGGCCCGCGGCATGGCCGGCTGGACCCAGTTGTTCGGGCTGATCAGCTTCGAGCTGTTCGGCCGGATCAACCGGGCGCTGCCGCACCGCGACGAGTACTTCGACCACCAGATCGGCCTGATGGCCGACCTGGTCGGCCTGCCCTGACGCCGGTCGGCGTCAGGTGCCGTCGGAGGAGTGACCCGGGAACAGGTGCGCGGTCGGGTCGATGACGACAGCCGCGTTGTTGACGGCGGTGGCGGCCTCACCGAAGCCGGTGGCGATCAGGCGGACCTTGCCCGGGTACTCGGTGATGTCCCCGGCCGCGAACACCCGGGGCAGGTTGGTGGCCATCGCGCTGTCCACCACGATGTGCCGGCGGTCGAGCTTCAGCCCCCACTCGGCGAGCGGGCCGAGGTCGGCGGTGAAGCCGAGCGCGGCCACCACGGTGTCCACCGGCAGGGTCTCCACCTCGCCGCCGCGTACGGTCAGCTCGGCGCCGGTGACGGTCTCCTCGCCGTAGAGCCGGCTCACCTCGGCGTTCACCACGATCCGCACCGGCAGCGCGCGGACACGCTCGATGGTGGCCGCGTGCGCCCGGAAGCGGTCCCGCCGGTGCACAAGCGTCACCGACCGGGCCAGCGGGGCGAGCGTGGCCGCCCAGTCGAACGCCGAGTCGCCGCCGCCGACGATGAGCACGTGCCGGTCGGTCAACTCGGTGGGCTGCGGCACGAAGTAGACGATCCCACCGCCGGTGAAGCTCTCCGCGACCGGCAGCGGCCGGGGCGTGAAGCTGCCGAGCCCACCGGTGACCAGCACCGCGCCGCAGCTGAGCTGCTCGCCGCCGGCCAGGCCGAGCACCGGCCGGCCGTCGAGGTAGGACAGCTTCTCCGCGCGTACGCCGAGCCGGTAGTCGGGACGGAACGGCGCGGCCTGCGCGACCAGGTTCGTGACCAGCTCGCGGCCCTTGATCGCGGGGAAGCCGGCGACGTCGAGGATCAGCTTCTCCGGGTACATCGCGGTGACCTGACCGCCCGGCTCGGGCAGCGCGTCGATCACCGACACGGAGAGTCCACGGAAACCGGCGTAGTAGGCGGCGAAGAGCCCGGCGGGACCGGCCCCGATCACGGCGACATCGACCTCGCGCATGGCGTACCGTCACTTTCCGCTTCGGGATCACCCCTTGCTGATGCGGAAACGGTAGGCGGGCAGGTGGCCGCGGGCAAGGACGTCCCGCGGTTCGATCAACGCGCCGTCAGGGCAGCGTCATCCTCGGTGAGCCGAGGCGGTCGGACTCGCCGGTGTCGTTGCGGCGGCGGAACAGGATCGCCGCGACCACGCCGCCGAGCAGCCCGAACAGGTGGCCCTGCCAGGAGATGCGCTCGTCGGTCGGCAGGATGCCGAGCAGTTGCCAGCCGTAGAGCAACCCGACCAGCAGGCCGACGGCGAAGTTCCACCAGCTCCGCTCCACCACGCCCCGGGTGAGCAGGATGCCGAGGTAGCCGAAGATCACGCCGCTGGCACCGACCACCACCGAGTTGGGTGAGCCGGTGAACCAGACGCCCAGACCGCTGACCAGGATGATGACGGCGGTGGACCAGAGGAACCGGCGGGTGCCGGCGGCGAGCACGAACGTGCCGAGCAGGATCAGCGGGATGCTGTTGCTGTAGAGGTGGTTCCAGCCGGCGTGCAGGAACGGCGAGAAGAAGACACCGTCCAGGCCCTGGAGCCGCTGCGGGATGATGCCGGCGGTGTAGTCCAGGCCGAGTCGCAGGCCGACGTCGAGCGCCTCGATGAGGAACAGCACCGGGACGACCGCGCACATGGCGACGAAGGCCCGGCCGAGCGCCGCATAGAACGCGTCGGTGCCGAACCGGTAGGGGTCGCCACTGGGGCCGCCGTGCCAGGTCACCTACCAAGAGCTATCAGCAAATGCGGCAGGCCGCCAGTCGGACGGCGGTACGACGACGGCGGGACACCCGGGTCTGTCCGCGTGTCCCGCCGTCGTGGTGATGTCAGTACCAGCCCGAACTCTGCGACTTCTGCCAGGCGCCGCAGGGAGTGTCGTACCGGCCCTTGATGTAGCCGAGACCCCAGGTGATCTGGGTCGCCGGGTTGGTCTTCCAGTCGTCGGCGACCGAGGCCATCTTGCTGCCCGGCACCGCCTGCGGGATCCCGTACGCCCCGGAGGAGCTGTTGGAGGCCTTCGGGTTCCAGCCGCTCTCCTTGGTCCAGAGCTTGTCCAGACAGGGGAACTGGTCGATGCCGAAGCCCTTGTCGAGCATGATGGCGCAACCGATCTTCCGGTTGCCGCTGTACTCAGCGCACGAGGACGGGATCGGGCCGTCGTACGGCTTGGCCTTCGCCTCCGCCTCCTCCTCGGCCGCGGCCCGCTCCTTCTTGCGGGTGGCGGCGGCCGCCTCGGCCTTCCTGGCCCGCTCGGCGGCCTCCTTCGCCGCCGCGGCGGCACGCAGCTTCGCCTGGTACTCGGCGGCACGCTGCCGGGACGAGTCCACGCGGTGGTCGGACAGCCGGTCGCGCTGGTACGCGTACTCCGCCTGGTCGACCTTCAGGCCGACCTGCGCGGTCAGGCCCTGCTGCTGGGTCTGTCGATCCTCGCCCAGATAGAAGCCGCCGGCGACGCCCACGGAGAGCAGCGCGACAGCGGCCGTACGGGCGCCGAACCGGCTCCACAGCCGACTCACGAAGTTTCCCTTCGTCGGGGGCAGGGACACGGCACGCGCATGGCCGGGTCGGGTCACGCCGGTGCCGTGAGCGCACCGGTACCGGTGTGACTCCGGGCCGTGTCCGGCTCCCGAGTGGTAGGTGACGCTCGATGGACACCATTGCGCACAGTGAGGCCAGTGGGAAATGGCCGGGCTCAAAAGTGATCTGCGTCACCCTAAAAATGCGGACAAAGTGGGGCAAAAGCGGCGCTCAGCCGGGGATGTCCTCCAGCAGGTCGGTGACCATGGCGGCGATCGGAGAACGCTCCGATCGGCTGAGCGTGACGTGCGCGAAGAGGGGATGCCCTTTCAGCGCCTCGATCACCGCCGTCACCCCGTCGTGCCGGCCGACCCGCAGATTGTCCCGCTGGGCCACGTCGTGGGTGAGCACCACCCGCGACCCCTGGCCGATGCGCGACAGCACGGTGAGCAGTACGCCCCGCTCCAGCGACTGCGCCTCGTCCACGATGACGAACGCGTCGTGCAGGCTCCGGCCGCGGATGTGGGTCAGCGGCAGCACCTCCAGCAGCCCGCGCGAGGTGACCTCCTCCAGCACGTTCTCGTGCACCACCGAGCCGAGCGTGTCGAAGACCGCCTGCGCCCAGGGCGACATCTTCTCCGACTCCGACCCGGGCAGGTAACCGAGTTCCTGGCCGCCGACCGCGTACAGGGGGCGGAACACGATCACCTTCTTGTGCCGGCGCCGCTCCATCACCGCCTCCAGGCCGGCGCAGAGCGCCAGCGCGGACTTGCCGGTGCCGGCCCGCCCACCGAGCGACACGATGCCGATGGACTCGTCCAGCAGCAGGTCGAGCGCGACCCGCTGCTCCGCCGAGCGCCCGTGCACACCGAACGCCTCCCGGTCGCCCCGGACCAGCCGGATCGTCTTGTCGGGCAGCACCCGGCCCAGTGCCGAGCCCCGCCCGGAGTGCAGCACCAGGCCGGTGTGGCAGGGCAGGCCCGCCGCGGCGTCGACGTCGAGCGTCTCGCCCGCGTACAGCCGGCCGATCTCCTCCTCGGCCAGGTCCAGCTCGGCCATCCCGGTCCAGGTCGGGTCGCTGGCCTGACCGTGCCGGTACTCGTCGGCGCGCAGGCCCACCGAGGCCGCCTTCACCCGCAGCGGCATGTCCTTGCTGACGAGTGTGACCTCACGCCCCTCGGCGGCCAGGTTGAGCGCCACGGACAGGATGCGCGCGTCGTTCGACTCGTTGCGGAAGCCGGGCGGCAGCACCCCGTCGTCGGTGTGGTTCAGCTCCACCCGCAGCGTGCCGCCCTGGTCGTTGGCGGGCACCGGGCGGTCCAGCCGGCCGTGCCGCACCCGCAGCTCGTCCAGCATGCGCAGCGACTGGCGGGCGAACCAGCCCAGCTCGGGGTGGTGTCGCTTGCCCTCCAGCTCGGAGATCACCACCAGCGGCAGCACCACCTCGTGCTCGGCGAAGCGGTGGAAGGCCGCCGGGTCGGACAGCAGGACCGAGGTGTCCAGGACGAAGGCCGGGCCGGCTGGTCGGGGCTCCTCGGCCTCCGCGGCGGCGGCGCCGCGGCGGCTGCGGGTGGTCCGGCGGGTCGGGGCGGTCGAGGCCGGGGTCTGCTCGGCTCCGGCGGGGGTACGGCGAGTGGTCACAGGCCTGCTCCGCGGATGGGCACCCGGCCACCCGAGTTCCGCCTCTTCCGGTGCCCGGAGGACACGGGGTCGGATGCGGGCCCCGTGCGCGAGGACGCAGGTCCGGGCTGTCCGGCTGGCCCGGGAAAACCCCGTGCCATGCCTAGACGCTAATCGCACCGGGGCCGCGGGGCTAGAGGTGCGCGTGGATCATCGTTCGGTCTTCGCCGGACGTACACCCGTTCGAGTGACCGGCGGACCGGAACCGGCCGGGATGCATGCCCCCTGCGCGCACCCCGGCCGGTCGTCCACTGCGGCGCCGCGACGCGGCGCGGGCCTCAGCCCTGGCGGCGCACCAGCGTGCCGGCCCGCGGTCCGGCGCCGGCCGCGCCGAACGACGATCCGGTGTACGTGGTGCCCACCCGGCCGACGGCGCCGAGCTGGGCCGTGGCGGTGACGCGGACGGCCGGGGCCGAGCCGGGCCGGGCGGCGACCGCTGCGGGTACGGAGGTGCCGCCGAACGGCACGGCCGAGCGCCCGGCCGAGGTCACCACGGTCGGGCCGGGACCGGACAGCGCCGAGGCGATCGCCGCCTGGGCATCTCGCCGACGGCGGTTCCAGGCGCCCCGGTCACCGTCGAAGTAGCCCTGGCGGTAACCGAACCGGTAGCCGATGCGGTAGCTGAGCTGACCGTGCAGGCGCCCGGCCGCGTAGCACGTGGAGCCGAGCAGGAGAACGAGCACCACGGCGAGAAAGGGGGTCATCGCTCGTCCGCCCCGGGCAGCGGGTCGACCACCAGCAGGCGCTCCAGATCGTCGGTGCTGACCTCCTCGACCAGCTCCACGCTGATCCGGCAGCCGTCGAGGATCACCTCGGCCACCGACGCCCGGCGGATCTCCCCGCCGGAGTCGTAGACCCGCACGCTCAGCTCCGGGCAGCCGAGATGGGTCCGCCAGGCGTCCCACTCCCCCCGGTCGCCGACGCTGAGTGAGAGATACCGGCACCCGCGGGCGAGATAGAGACGCCAGGGGGCGCTCAGCCCGGCGGACACTCCGTCCGCGATCAGCCCGAAAGCCTGGGCACGTGTCGCGAGCTCGGTCACGAAACCCCCTCGGCACCCGCGGAGTGACGCATGTGAGCACTCGTCGTCTCAAGCACGTGACACACCGTAAGTTGTCTCATGAGCGTGACAGTATCAGCTTTTCAGGCCTTTGCCGCCGTACTCGTGTCCATCTATTCTGCCCGGGTGACACCCCTCACGAGCAGCACTGAATCGTTTACCGGAAATCCCGGATCATCGTCACGTCGGCGTGACAGCAGCGCGCCGAGCCGTCCTCTAGGGACCGACTGGCCGTACCGTCACGGGGTGACCGAGACGACCAACGCACGGAAGATCGCGTTCGCCACCTTCGTCCGGCGCGCGCTCGACGACGCCCGCGCACTGCGGGCCTGGAGCGGCACCGAGGTCTCCCGGCGCACCGGCGTCTCCCGGCAGACCATCAACCGATGGGTACGCGGCGACTGGGCCAGCGACCCGGAGGCGGAACGGGTGGTCGCCTTCTGCGAAGGGCTGGGGCTCGACCCCGCCGCCGCGTTCACCGCGCTCGGCTGGGACCGCGCCGCCGGACCGCGTACCGCGCCGACCCCGCCCCCGATGGACCCGGACGTGGAGGCGCTGCTGCGCCGGCTGGTCGATCCGAACGTCTCCGACGCGGAGAAGTTCCACATTCGAGAAACCATTCGTTACCTCGCATATCGCCCGACCCTGCCGGGCGGTGTCCGAAATAGGGGTAAACAAGCCGGGTAGTTCCTCAGATGGCGAAAGAACGGAAGGTCGGACCCGATCGTTTCGCCTCGGGGACGGATCGGACCCGCTAGCGTCCACGTTTGTACTGCTAGGGGCTCGTCATCGGCGGGGGGACGGGACACAGCCGAACCCAGCCCTGCGGGACAGAAGGAGGGGTCTGTCCATGACCCTGAAATGGTTGGCAGTCGTGGTCGCGGTGGTGTCGCTGACATCGTGCGTGACCGGCAACGTGGTGGTCGGCGTACTGGACGGCGGGCAGCTTCCCCTGGTCGTCAACCTCTTCGCGCTCACCACGGCCGGCACCGCGGTGATCCTCGCCGTCGTCGCCGAGCTGCACGATCGGCTCAACGACCGGGTCAGCGCGCTCACCGAGTTCCTGGTGGCGCGGCTCAACGAGATCGAGGCGCACACCGGCGACCGCAACACCGGCTTCGTGGAGGGCTACCTGCTCAGCCACGGGCAGGAGGCGGCCGTGGTGCCGTTCGGTCGCCGGGGACGAGGAGCCGCCGAACGCTGATCCCCACGTCGTTCCGACGTCACATCTCGGCCACGAATACGCCGCCCGGCGCGGGGTACGCTGACGCGCGTGCCGCCGTTGAATCTGGGCAACCAGCAGCCGAAGACCCCGTTGAACGCGGAGCACGCATGGCGTGCGACCGCTGACCGCGCGGGTGACGTCGTCCTCTTCTTCGACTTCGACGGCACACTGGCGCCCGTCGACGACGACCCCACGGCCGTACGGCCCGCGCCCAACGTGCTCACCGCGCTGGAGGCGCTCGCCCCGCACGTCCGCCGGATCGCCATCGTCTCCGCCCGCCCGGTGGACTTCCTGCGTGACCACCTCGGCGGCCTCGCCGGCATCGACCTGTACGGGCTCTACGGCCTGGAGCACAGCCACTCCGGCGGCGAGACGGTCACCGAGCCGGCCGCCCTGCCGTGGGTGCCGACCATGTCGGAGCTGGCCGAGCAGGCCCGCGCCGAACTGCCGCCCGGCGCGCTCGTCGAGTTCAAGCGGCTCTCCGTGGCGCTGCACTGGCGTACCGCCCCGCAGCTCGGCGACCTGGTGCAGGAGTGGGGCCGGGCCCAGGCCGAGCGGCTGGGCCTGCGCGCCCAGCCGGGCCGGATGGTGCTGGAACTGAAGCCCCCTGTCGACCGGGACAAGGGCATGGTGATCGGCGAGACGGTCCGGGACGCCGGTGGCGCCTGGTACTTCGGCGACGACGTCTCCGACATCAAGGCGTTCGCCGCGCTGCGCGCCCGCGCCGCCGCCGATCCCGACTTCCTCGGTGTCTGCGTCGCCGTCGCCAACCCGGAGACCGGTCACGAGGTGGCCGATGCCGCCGACCTGACCCTGGACTCCCCGGCCGCCCTGGCCGACTTCCTCACCGCCGCCCTGCCCCACCTCCGCTGACACCCCCGCCCCCGCCCCCGCGGTTTCTCCCCCGCGATCTTGCACTTGCCGCCCCGGCAAAGCAGGGCAAAAGCCCCGCCCTCGGGGCCGAAAGTGCAAGATCGCCGGGGCGAGGGCGGCGGGTGGGGGCGGCGGGGGTC
>NZ_LEKG01000193.1:0-14483 GCF_001029515.1 Micromonospora sp. RV43
TGATCGCCCTCCTGGCCGACGCAGTCGGGTCCGTCACAGTGGCGCACCCGACGCGGGTCGCCGTCGACGGGCCGCCCGCAGCCGGAAAGACCACGCTCGCCGACGAGCTGGCCGCCGTCCTGCGCGCGAGGTCACCCCGTACTTCGAGGGAGCATTGCCGCGTTCGCCACGTAGACGCACCTGCCGACCTCGCCCGTCAGCGTGGCGTGCGGTCTGTTCACCGACAACGGTCGGCGGGTGATCGCGGCCCAGGCACGGTTCTGCCGGACGTGGCGGACTCCGGGCGTCCGCGGCGGCCTCCGACGGTGCCGTGCGCTGAGCGCTTTCGGTCGCTCGACGCGACAAGGCGCCCTCGACAAGTGCGCCTGCGGGTGCGACCGTGAGTCTGGCCGGGGCGCCTGGATCAGGCCTGCTGGTGGTTCGCTTCGAACCGCTCGCGGGTCAGGAACGCCAGTTGTGCCCGCTTGTCCGGCATGTCGATCTCGGAGGCGAATGTGAAGCCCTCGGTTCGTAGGCGTCGCAGCGCTGCCTCGTTGCGCACGTCCGGCTCGACCACGATGCGCTGCGCGGCGGGATCTCGTAGGAGGAAGCGGGCCAGGGTCGGGCCGACGGCGGTGGTGAGGCCGCGGGCGTAGCGCCGGGGCGGGTTGAGGAGCAGGTGCATCCCGACGTCGCCGGGCTGGACTGGGTAGCGTTCACCGACCGGGTCCGCCTCGGGCTGGTAGGTCTGGAACAGCCCGACCGGTTCGCCGTCGAGCAGGATTAGGTACGCGTGATGGGTGTCCAGCCCGTCGAGGAATGTGTAGATCTCGCGTACGTCGTCGAGGCTGTGTCCACCCATTCCCCAGAACGCGTTGCGGGGCAGGGTGACCCAGCCGTGCAGCAGTTCGGCGTGCTGGTCGGGGCGCACCGGCTCCAGCGTCAGGTCGCCGAGGTCGGGAATCTGTTCCTGGTAGATCACGATCGTGTCCTCCTTCGGGTGTTCCGGCGAGGGTGGGGTAGCGGTTCGTGGGCAGCGGGATCAGGTCGCCGACGGCCCAGTTGGCCCAGGCCTGCTGTGCGTCAGCAGGCGCCGGAGACGCCCTGGACGCTGCGGGTATTCAGCCCTCGCAGTCGTTTCGGCGAGGATCACCCGCCAGCCCGGGAGTGCCGGTTCCCTCAATTGGTCAACTTAGGTTATCCTCACCTAACTAAGGTGACCTTACATGGAGGGGCTCGTGAAACGGAACTGGGAGGGCCTGGTGCTCAAGGCCATGGGGGGCCGGGACTTTCGGCTCACCGTGCTGGGCACCGAGTCGGTCGATGGGCACTACCAGCGCCTGCTCCTTGATGACGGCGGGCTGCTGGCGGCCTGCGGCACGCACCCGACGATGTGGATCCGGCTCTGGTTCGACAACGACGGACGGGCCCACCAACGGGCCTACACACTCGTCGATCCTGACCCGGCCACCGGGCGGTTCACACTCGAGTTCGCCGTGCATGAGGGCTGCGCCGCCCGCTGGGCGACCACCGCGCGGGTGGGCGACACCATCGACGCGACCGTGCAGGGCAGTGCGTTCGCGCTGCCCGACCCGGTGCCCGAACACCTTTACCTGGTCGGCGACGCGGCCTCGCTGCCGGCGGTCAACAGCCTCCTCGACGCCGGCGCGGACATCCCGGCGACGGTCTGGCTCGAGTACGCCCACGAGGGCGAGAAGGCGCTGGCCCTGCGCGCCCGCGCCCACCACGACGTGACGTGGGTGCGCCGCCGCGACGACGGCCGGCACCTGGTCGACACCGTCTGCACCGCGCTGCCCGCCGTAGGGACCGCGCACTACTGGGTGGCCTGTGAGGCGGCCAGCACTCGCGGCATCACCCGGCACCTGCGGCGCACGCTCGGTGTCGGCAAGCACCAGCTCACTGCGCTCGCGTACTGGCGTGCCGTCTGATGGGCCGCCTCGGGACGCTCACCGCGCTCTACGTCACGCAGTATCTCGGCATCGGCTTCATCACGGTGGGGCTGACCGCGATCCTGCGCGACGGCGGCACCTCGCTGGACACGTTGGCGCTGCTACAGGTGGTCGGCCTGATCTGGCCTGTCAAGTTCCTCTGGGCGCCGCTCCTCGACCGCTACGGCTCCCGGCGCCGCGGCCACTACCGCTCCTGGCTGCTGGTGCTCCAGGCCGCGTTGGTGCTGACTCTGCTGGCGCTGCTGCCCTTCTCCCGGCTCGCGGACCAGCTGGGTCCGGTCATCGCCGTCTGCGCCGTGTTCGTGTTCTTCTCCGCGACCCAGGACATCGCCGTCGACGCGGTCGCGGTGCGGCTGCTGGCCGCGTCGGAGCGGGGCACCGGCAACGGCATCCAGGTGGCGGCCAGCTATCTGGGTAACCTGCTTGGCGGCGGCGTCTGCGTGCTGGTGTACGACCGCTTCGGCTGGGCTGCGGCGGTCGGCCTGCTGGCCGCGCTGACCGCGATCGGGCTGCTTGTGGTGTGGCGGTTCCGGGAACCGGAGCGCACCGATCGGATCGTGCGCATCGGCGGGGCCTACCGGGCGCTGGTGTCGGTGTTCGGGCAGCCCGGCTGCCGGTGGTGGACCTTCGGCGTGGTGCCGCTGGTCTACGTGGGCGCCGGCATGGCGTACGCGCTGGTGACGCCAGCACTGGTGGACGCCGGCTGGTCGCTGGGCCGGATCGGCGTGGTCACCGGCGTGGTGACCAGCGTGCCGGCGATCGCGGCCGGCCTGATCGCCGGTCTCGGGATCGGCCGCTTCGGGCGTGCCGGCGTGCTGGTGGCCGGCGGGGTCACTCTGGCTCTATCCACAGTGGCGTTGCTGCCGCTGATGAACGGCCGCGCGCCGCTAGGCGGCACGGTCGCCGCGCTCTGCTTCTTCCTGGCCGCGTACACGTGCTCTACACGGTCAACATGGACTACTCCCGGCCAGGCAGCGGCGGCACCGACTTCACCGTGCTGTCGTCGTTCGGGCTGGTCTGCTCGTTCGTGGCCGCCTCGCTGGGGCTCACCGCCGCCGACCGGTTCGGCTACCCGGCCGTTGCGCTGGCGTCGCTGGTGCTTGTCGCCGCCGGGGTGGCGGTGGGCGTGACGCACCAGCGCCGGTTCCCGCCGTCCGGGCCGACGATCCGGGCGGCTCACCCCCAGACAGACTTGCTCGTCAGGTGAGGCTGCAGTCGCCGCGCATCCTGTCCGTACTACCGCTGGGAAGCCGCATGAGTTCGCTCGGGAGCCCGACCGGCACCGCGCTCGCCGGTGCCGGCCGCGCCGCTGCCAACGACGCCGCGTCTGCGGCGCTGCGGGCCGCCGGCACCTCGGCCGAACCGCTCAGCCGTCTCGGATCGTCGCTGGTGCCGACACCGTGACGCTCGACTCCACGAGCGTCGGCCCGGCACCCGGCGCTCTGCCGACCGCGAGCGCGGACGGGGCCGCCGCGCCGCCGGCCGCCGTGCCGCACCGCTGGCTGATCCTGGCGGTGCTCTGCCTGGCCCAGCTCGTGGTGGTGCTGGACAATACGGTGCTGACAGTGGCCGTGCCGGTGCTCACGGTCGAGCTGGACGCGGGCACGGCCGACGTCCAGTGGATGATCAACGCGTACGCGCTGATGCTGTCCGGGCTGCTGCTGAGCGCCGGCAGCGCCGTCGACCGGTACGGGCGGCGACGGATGCTGCTGGTCGGGCTGGCGCTGTTCGGTCTCGGCTCCACGGCGGCCGGGCTCGCCCGCACTGCCGAGCAGTTGATCGCCGCCCGCGCCGGCATGGGAGTGGGCGGTGCGCTGCTCGCCACCGCCACCCTGGCCGTTGCCATGCAGGTCTTCGACGCCGCCGAGCGATCCCGGGCGATCGGCATCTGGGCGGCGACCAGCGCGCTGGGCTTCGCCGCCGGGCCACCAATCGGCGGACTCGTCCTGGCTCACCTGCCCTGGGGTGCGATCTTCCTGGTGAACGTCCCGATCGTGGTGGTCTGCCTGCTCGCCGGCCGGATACTGGTCCCGGAATCGCGGGACCCGACCGGTGGACGCCTCGACCTGGGCGGGGTGACGCTGTCCACCGCCGGCCTGACCGCGATCGTCTGGGCGATCATCTCCGGTCCCGAGCGTGGATGGGCGTCGGCGCCGGTGCTCGGCGTGGGCACAGCAGGAGTGTTCCTGCTGGCGCTGTTCGTCGGCTGGGAGCGGCGGTGCGCCCACCCCATGCTGGATATGCACTTCTTCCGGGACCGCCGCTTCGTCGGCGCGGTCTGCGGCGTCGTGCTGATCACGTTCGGCGCCACCGGGGCACTGTTCCTGCTCACCCAGCAGCTTCAGTTCGTCCGCGGCTACCCGGCCTGGGAGGCGGGGCTGCGGATGGCACCGTTCGCGTTGTCCATCGTGGCGCTCAACGTCGGCGGCGTGGCCGCGCTGACGATCCGCCGGCTCGGCCTGCCGACTGCCATCGCGGTCGGCATGACCCTGCTGGCCGCCGGACTTGCGCTGGTCACGCACGGTCCGTCCGAGGGCTACGCCACACTGCTGGCAGGGCTGCTGGTCATGGGTACGGGATGCGCCCTGGCGAACCCGGCCATCGTGGAGGCAGTGATGAGCGCGATCCCCACCCACAAAGCCGGTGCCGGAGCCGGTGTGGACGGCACCATGACCGAGGTCGGCAGCAGTCTGGGGGTGGCGGTGCTGGGCGCGGTGCTCAACGCCCGGTTCGGCGCGCTGCTGCCGGCTGCGCTGGCCGGCGCCGGCTCGTTCCCGGCCACGCTGGCCGCCGCCGGCCCGGACCGGGAGGCGGTGACAACCGCCTTCGCCGAGGCGTTGCGGACCGGTCAGACGGTGGGCGCGGTCGCTGTCCTGGTCGGTGGTCTGGTTGCCGCCGCACTGCTGTGGCGTGCCGATCGGTTGGCACGCCGAGGGCCGGCGTCCGTCAATCTCCACAAAGCCACACATTTAGGGTAGGCTGCCCTAAATGCCGGTTCGGTCTAGGAGGTTCGATGCACCTTTACCTGACCGCGCTGAACCCCACCGACGCCGTCCTGGAGGGCTTCCTCCCGGCAGCGAACGCGCTCGGCCTTCCGGCCACGGTGCTGACCGACCGGCCCGCCGAATGGCCAGCCGACGTGCCGGTGCGGCACTGCGCGGTCCGCGACCCGGCGGCGATCGTCGCGGCCACGACCGCCGAATCGCCCGCCGCGCTGCTGTCCAACAGCGACCACCTTCAGGAGGCGACCGCTGTCGCCGCCGGCAAGCTCGGCCTGCCGGGCAAGGACCCGGAGGCGGCTCGGCGCTGCAAGGACAAGGCCACCATGCGCCGCGCGCTCGCCGCAGCCGGACTGGACCCGGTCCGAGCGGTCACCGTCGACCCGGGTGCCACCCCTACGGTCCCGGCCGACCTCTTTCCCGCCGTACTCAAGCCCCGCGACGGCGTGGCCAGCGAGGACGCCTACCTCGTGACCGACCGGCGCGAGCTGGCCGCACAGGTCACCGCGATCCGGCGGCGGCGGCCCGAGGTGGCGCTCATCGTCGAGGAGTACCTGGCCGGCGAGCTGCGCACCTACGACACGCTGGGCGACAGCGGATCGCTGACGGTGCTCGGCGGCTGGCGCACCGGCCTCGGCCCACCACCGACCTTCACCGAGGTGAGCCTCGACTGGGCGCCTCCACCTCCCGCCCACGATGCCAGGCTCCGCGCGCTGCTCGACGCGCTCGGCGTCGGCTTCGGCGCCTGCCACACCGAGTACGTCGTGCGGCCGTACGGAATCCGGCTGATCGAGGTGAACGACCGGCTCATCGGTGACCGGATGGACCTGATCCTCACCGGCCTGCTCGGCGTGCCCCTGTTCGCCCACGTCATCCGGCTGCACCTCGGCGAGCCACTGGCCGCGCTGGACCTGCCCGACCCGGCCGCCCTGAACAGGTACGCCCGGGTCGAGTACGTCTGCGCCGACCAGTCCGGCCGGCTCACGGCGGCGCCCAGGCCCGTGGACACCGTCCACAACGGAGTGCGGCTGTCGTGCCGTCCGATGCGGGAGGTGGGCCGGGTCGCCGAGCGCACCGGCACCAACCGCGACTACCTCGCCGCGCTGCACGGCATCGGACCCGACCCCGACACCGTCCGGGCCGCGCTCACCGCGTTCCGGGACGACCTGAGCTGGACGATCACCGGATGACCGACCACAGCGAGCAGCAGGTCTTCGTCCGGGTGCTCGACGCGCTGCTGCGCGAGGACCACATCGGCCTGCTCCGGCGCGGCCGGCTCACCGTGACCGGCCGGTGGGAGGTACCGCACGCCGGCGGCTTGCTGCGCATCCCGGTCCGCGCCGACGGTTTCCAGGCGACGCTGCGCTGCGCGACCGCCATGCTTGACGTCCGCGACGCCGAGGGCCGCGAACGCCGGGTGGACACCCTCGACGCTCTGCTCGCGGTACTCGCCCCGGTCGACGACCCGGAGGCCGAGGCCGGCTGGCAGACGTTCATCGCCGAGTGCCACGCCGACCTGCGGGCCCGTCGGCTCGCCACCCGGTCCCGGCCGGCGGTGTCCACCGCCGTGGCCGCCGAACGGGTGACCACGCCGGCCGGCATGCCGGCGGCACTGCTCGACGACGTGCTCGCCGCGCACGCCGGTCATCCGGTCTACCCGACCGACCGCTGCCGGCACGGTCTCGGCGACGACGACCTGACCCAGTACGCCCCGGAGCACGCACCCCGCTTCGCGCTGCGCTGGCACGTCGCCCCCCGGACGGCGGTACGGCTCACCGGTCCGCTGCCGGCGTGGTGGCCGGCCGCGGACCGGGCCGGCGACGTGCTGCTGCCGGTGCACCCGCTCACCGCGGCGCGGCACGCGCTGCCGGTGACCGACCGGCCGGTGGTGACAGTGCGGCCCACACTCTCCATGCGCACGGTGGCGCTCGCAGACGACCCGTACACGCACCTGAAGCTACCGCTGCCCACCGCCACACTGGGCGCGCGCAACCGGCGCGGCCTGCGGCCGGCCACGCTGGCCGACGGCGCGGCGGTGGCCGGGCTGCTCGACCGGACCGCTGCGGCCGAACCCGCTTTCGCGGGCCGGATCCGGCATGCCGACGAGCGCACCTTCGGTCACGTCGGCGACGACGACCGGCGGGCTTTCCTGCTCCGCCGGTTCCCCCGGGACCTGGCCAGCACCCGGGTGGTGCCGGTGGCGGCCCTCGCCGCGCCGGACCCGGAGTCCGGCACGGTGCTGGAGCGCATCGGCGGCGGCCGTCCACAGGCCGTGCTCGACGCCTACCTGGACCTGCTGCTCGACTGGCACGTCTGCCTGTGGCTCCGGTACGGCGTGGCGCTGGAGGCCCACCCGCAGAACATTCACCTGCTCCTCGCGCCGGACGGGACGATCGGCCTGCTCTACAAGGACGACGACGGTGCCCGCCTCGACCCGCGCCACCGCGGCGCGGTGACACTGCGGGACGCACGGATGTGGGTCACTGACCCCGGCGAACTGGCCGACGTGTTCGTCACCATCACCCTTCACCTGGCCGCCGCTGCGCCGCTGCTGGCGCTGGCCGCCCGCGGGGTCCCGGTGCCGACGCCGGCCGCCGCGCTGACCCCGCGACTCATTGCGGCCCGGGACCGGTGGGGCGATGGCCTGGCGGCGCGGGAGTTCACCGAACGGGTGCTGCGCGCCGAACGGCTTCCGGTCAAGGCGATGGTCACCGCCGGCACCCTGCTACCGAAGCAGCGGCTCGGATGCGCCGACGTGAACAAGTTCTACCGGCACACCGGTCCGAACTATCTGCGGGAGACGCGATGACCAGCACCGGACTGCGCCCCCGGGCAGCCTGGCACACCCACCCTGCGGACCTGGCCGCCGCTCACGCCGTGTTCGGCTGCCTGGCCCGCGAGGTCGCCACCCCCGCCGACGTCACCATCACCGGCGACGTGGTGCAGGTCTGGCTGCCGTCCACCGGGGTGACACTACGCTGCACGGCGGCCCGGCTGTCCCCGGTCGGCACGCATCGCTACACCGGTCCGGTGCGCCACCGGCCCGACGGCGGCCCGTGGCGCGACCTGGACGCCGAAGGGCTGGCCAGTCTGGTCGCCGCGGAGCTGACCGCGCGCACCGGCCACGACAACCCCGAGTTCCTCGACCAGGTACGGGCCAGCCGGGACACGGTGGCCCACCTGCTGGCCGGGCGGCCGGCCGCCGACCTCAATCCCACGAGCGACCCGGCGATCGACGCCTACGTGGCGTCCGAGCAGTCGCTCGTCCTCGGCCACCCGCACCACCCCACCCCCAAGTGGCGCAGTGGCGACCCGGACGAATGGCAGGCGTACGCGCCGGAACTGCGCACCGAGTTCCGGCTGCACTGGCTGGCCGTGCCGGACGACCTAGTGGCTGAGGCCGGGCCGGTGGACCCGATGCTGGCCGCCCTGGAACCGCCGCGCCCACCGGCCGGGCACCGGGTGCTGCCGGTACACCCGTGGCAGGTGACGCTGGTGCCGCCGACGCATCCCCGGGTGCGCCGGCTCGGCCTGGCCGGGGCGCCGGTCCGCCCGACCGCGAGCGTCCGCACGCTCTACTCTCCCGACGCCGACCTGTTCGTCAAGACCAGCCTGCACGTGCGGATCACCAACTGCCTGCGCAAGAACGCCCGGTACGAGCTGACCGCCGCAGTCGCGCTGACCAGGCTGCTTGCCGGGATCCCGCTGTCCGACGGCGTGGCGATGCTCGCCGAACCCGCGTACCGGACCATCGACGCGGCCGGCGCGGACGAGGCGTACGGGACGATCCTGCGCACCGGCTTGCGCGCCCATCTGCGGCCCCAGCAGACCGCGGTGCTAGCGGCGGCGCTGGCCGCCGCGCCGCTATCCGCGGCAGACCCGGTGGCGTGGTGGCGGCGCTACGTCGGGCTGCTGGTGCCGGCCGTGCTGGATGCGTGGTTGCGGCACGGCGTGGTGCACGAGCCGCACCTCCAGAACGTCCTCGTGGTGCGCGACGCCGACGGCTGCCCGGTGCGAATGCTGCTGCGCGACCTGGAGGGGGTGAAGCTGGACATTAGCCGATGGACGAGCTGGCCACCGGGGTTGCCCCGGCAGGTCGGGTACGACGCCCTCCAGGCCCGCCAGCGCGTCGTCTACTGCCTGTTCGTCAACCACCTGGCCGGGATCAGCGGCGCTCTCGCCGACGCCCGGCCGGGCATCGAACCGGCCCTGTGGCGGGAGGTGCGGGACGTGGTCGCCGCGGTAGCCGCCGACCTGGGCGAGCCGCCCGAGCTGCGTGCCCTGCTGGCCGGTGAGCCGCTGGTGGCCAAGGCGAACCTGCTGGTGCGATGGCGGAGAGATGCGGACCGGGCAGCGCCGTTCGTGCCGGTGCCGAACCCTCTCGGCGGTCGCGCGTGACCCGGCCGGTCTATGTCCACGACCTCGACGCGCTGGCCGGGCACGCCCGGGCGATCCGCGCCGCCTTGCCGCCGGAGGTCGAGCTGCTGTACGCGGTGAAGGCGAACCCGGAGCCGGACGTGCTGCGCACGCTGGCACCGGTCGTCGACGGCTTCGAGACCGCCAGCCGGGGCGAGTTGCGACGCCTCGCCCAGGTGCTGCCCGAGCGGGCGGCTGCCGCGTACGCCGGTCCGGGCAAGACCGACGCGGATCTGGCCGCGGCACTCGCCGCCGGGGTGGCCCGGATCCACGTGGAGTCCCCGGCCGAGCTGCGCCGCCTTGGCGCGCTGGCGGTCTCCGCCGGGGTGCGGGCGCGGGTGCTGCTGCGGGTGAACCTGCCACTGGAGGCGCCCGGGGCGAGCCTGGTGATGGGCGGGCGTCCCAGCCCGTTCGGAATGGACCCGGCTGAGGCGGTGGCCTGCGCCCGCCGTCCACCGGCCGGGGTCGAGGTGCGAGGCGTGCACGTCCACCTGGCCAGCGGACTGGACGCGCCGCTCGCCGCCATGGTGGCGGAAGCCGTGGTCCGCTGGTCGGTCAGCGAGGTCGGGGCCCGGGAGGTAGACGTCGGCGGTGGCATGGCAGTCGACTACGTGGACCCGGCAGCCCGCTTCGACTGGGCCAGCTACGGGCGGGCACTGGCCGGCGTGTGCGACGCGTATCCGGGGGTGCGGCTTCGCGTCGAGCCGGGCCGGTCGGTCACCGCCTACTGCGGGGCGTACCTGACCGAGGTGATCGACGTGAAACGCTCCTACGGCGAGTGGTTCGCAGTGGTCGCGGGCGGCACCCACCACCTTCGTACACCGGCGGCCAAGGGCCATGCGCAGCCGTTCACCGTGCACCAGCGGTACAGCGGTGACGGGCCGTGCACCGACGGCGGGCCGGTCACTGTAGTCGGGCAACTGTGCACACCGAAGGACGTGCTGTCCCGCACGACGCACGCCGGGCCGGTGGGCGTCCGCGACGTGCTGGTGTTCGCCATGGCCGGCGCGTACGCCTGGAACATCAGCCACCGCGACTTCCTGCTCCACGAGCCGCCGGACTTCCGTACCGGCGACCCGCACCGCGTCGCCGCCGAGTGGGGCGGCCGGCCGATGACAGGTCAGGACTTGGCGCGGTCATTCCGCCAGTAGCTTATAGACGCCAACCCGGCCGGCGGCACCCGGCGATCCGCGGCTTGGTGGAAGATGCGCGGGCTACTGCGATCACGGGCAGCGAATTTCGCGCTCACGTGCCGCGGGCGGGGTGACTGCCGGGCCGCGGTCTGGTCGTGCGGGCGAGCAGGTGCACGGACGACAGACTTAGGATGAGCAGGATCAGCGCCTCCCGCACCGGCAGCAGGATGGTCAGCGGAGCAAGCGCGGCGACCAACAGGGTCAGGGCCCGGGGGCGGGTCACGGTACGGCGTGCGCGCCGCCACACGAGGTGGTCGGTCAGCAGGAAGACGATTAGGCCGCACACGAGAATGACTTGCCCGGCCGGCGTCGCCGGGCCGAGCTGTCCGGGTATGGCCAACGATGTGCGCAGGCCGA
Source organism: Micromonospora sp. RV43 (assembly GCF_001029515.1). Lineage (NCBI taxonomy): Bacteria > Bacillati > Actinomycetota > Actinomycetes > Micromonosporales > Micromonosporaceae > Micromonospora > Micromonospora sp. RV43. The sequence goes on from NZ_LEKG01000193.1 coordinate 10,915, forward strand.
AGGCGACCAGGACGAGGCCGACGACCAGGAACAGGTGCAGGTACGTGTAGGCGTCCCGGGCCAGAGCTCCACGTTGCCGCGGCGTGGTCAGCTCGGTGAACCGTTCACCGATGACGACGTCGGTGCCGACGTAGGTCCACCAGAGGGCGGACAGCAGGAGAGCGCCGAGTGCTACGCAGAGGAGCGCGGGTCCGGAGGCGGGCAGGCCGGCGACGGCCATTCCGGTGGAGATCACCGCTTGGCCGAGCGCGATGAGGATGATCAGGTTGTAGCGGCCCATCCACCGGCTCACCTGACCGAGCTGCCAGTTGCGGGCTCCGGTGAGATAGCCGCTGCTCAGGTCGACGGCGATGCCGGCCACCCAGAGCGCTGTGCTCAGGGGTGTCGCCGGGCCGGTGGCCCCGCCGGCGAGCACGGCGCCCACCAGCAGTACGGCGGCGACACACGTCGGCGCGGCGGCTCGTATCACGGCCGTGGGCAGCGCGGTGTCTCGCCGGAGCGGGATCCAGAGCGCGGCGAGTTGCAGGACGCGCACCGCCACGTACGTGAGGACGACGATCGCGGGACCGGGCAACCCTCCGGGCACGTGACTGAACGCCTGTGGCGTGGCGATCCCGAGCATCAGGGTCAGGGTCACCTCAGTGAGCACGATCAACCGCCGGACGTTCGCCGACCCGCGCACCACAGTCGTGTACCAGGTGTGGTTGATCCAGGACCACCAGAGCAGGGCGAGGACGGCCAGCCCGTGGAACACGCCGGTCGCCCCCGGGTGCCGGGTCATGAGGACAGTGACCTGGATGAACGCGTACACGAACACGAGGTCCAGGAACAGGTCTTCCGGGGTGGCCTCGACCTCGCGCCCGGCCGCCACGGCGACCACCCGGTGCAGGCCGCGGTGACGCTTCCGGAGCACCGTCACATGCGCGAGCACCACGCAGACCAGGGCCCCGGCGAGGATCCCGAGCGATGCCACGGCCTCCACCGTGCGGGCCACCGGCGCCAGCAGCGCGACCAGGACGATGCCGAGTAGCGGACCCCGGCCGATTCGCCGGACCATGCGCCACTCGAACGCCACCAACCCGAGCAGGTACAGGACGACCCCGCCGTAGAGACTGAACAGAGCCGGGGCGTCCCACTTCTTTGCGGTGTCGATCTCGGTGGCGCCCAGCGCGTGCTTGAGCCCGAACGCCACCAGGATGAGCCCGGCGATCATCGGCAGGTGCAAAAGGGTGTACGCGTCGCGGGCCAGCCGGGACCGGGCGTGGTGGGGGACGGACTCCAGCGTCTGTTCCGCGTCGAGCGCCGCGATGTCGAAGTACGCCCACCAGAGGAACGCCACGACGAGGAGCGCGAGCCCGGAGCCGGCGAGCACGGACCAGGTGATCGCGGGTGTGCCGGCGAACCCCCGGCTCGTGCCGATCGAGATGATCGTCTCGCCCAAGGCGATCAGCATGATCAGGTTGTGCCGCTCTGCCCAGTGCCGCACCGACCTGAGCTGCCAACTGCCGGTGCCTGGAGCGCGCAGCCCGACGTAGTCGACGGCGGTCGCCAACGCGAAGAGCAGGATCTGCAGCAGCCCGGCGCTGCGTCCGGGTGCGAGGTGGCTGGGCAGCAGCGCCCCGCACAGCAGCAGGACGGCGCTGGCGGCCAGGGGTAGCCAGGCCTGCGGGCGGGTGCGATCGACTGCTGCGTCGAGCGTCGCCGGCTCCGCATGATGATCAACAGCGACACGGCTCGGATGCTCAGAAAGCCGACGACGAAGACGAGAGGTGCGGAGAGCCCGGCGTGCCGGTCGACGAACACATCCGGAATCGCGACGGCGACCAGCAGGAGCGCGGTCGCAACCATGAACATGACGATTGGCAGGATCCCGCGGTCGAGCCGGACCAGGTTTCCGACCCAGGCGTACCCGGCCCAACTGCGCCACAGCAGCAGGAGCACGAGCCCGCCTTGGACCAGCGCGTCGAAGGCCGACCGCGCGGCCATGAGGCCGGCGACGTTCATGAAGGCGAAGACAAACACGAGATCGAGGAAGAGTTCGGCTCGCGTCACCCCGCCGTGCGTCGCGACCAGGGTTCGCCGGACGCCCAGCCCGGCTCCGGCCACCTCATCCTTTCCGCTGGTCACCCGACCACTGTTGCAACCTCTCATGCCGCCGACAGGTGAATCCGCGACCGTGCGACGACCTCGGCGTGGAACGAGCCCGGCCGGTCCGCGATCGCCGATGCCGACATCGCCCACGCCACGTGCGGCGGGGGCGATGACTCACGGCGCCGCCGACGCCTGGCCGCACTCCCCCCGGGGCAGAGGCAGGTGCCCTCGTGGTGATTCATCCCGTACGGCCAGCCGGTACGGCCTCGTCTGCCCCCGCGCTCGCGCGGTGGCCCAGTACGACAAGCGCTACGGCGAAGGCAGGTGCCCGTCCGGCTGGCCGACCTGCCGGACCAGCGGCCGGGCAGGTGCAGAGCCCTCGGTCCGTGCGTTCCGCGCCGCGCCGGTAGGGGCCAGGGCCAGCCGTCGGCGCCGGAGAGAGGCGACTACCTCGTCGGCGGCACCGACCATTCCACCCGGGGCGGTTCAGACCGGGTTCGGCGGCGCGCATCCGCCGACCACGACTACCGCGACCCGGCCCATCTTCTAGCCCCTCGTCACCCTCTCGTCGCACGCAAGCACTCCGCTGCCGCGACGGCTTGCTGTCCCGCAGGGCGGACACACCGACCACGTCGGCCCGCCGCCCCATACGATGGACAACGGCGCTGGTGCGCCCCCCGCCGCGCGAGTGGGGCGCCGTAAGAGGGAACCCGGTGCGAATCCGGGACTGCCCCGCAGCGGTGAGTGGGAACGACAGCCGTCAACGAAGCACTGGACCGCGAGGTCTGGGAAGCGACGGCCAGTAGGTGACCGGGTGGATCCGGTCGTGCCCGCGAGTCCGAAGACCTGCCCGCACTGCGCGTACCGCCGGTGCGCGCCGTCGGCGGCCTCTCGGGAGGGCCAGGGCGGAAAGCCGGTACGCGACAGCCGTACCCCGCCTTCCCCTTCCCCCGTGGCCGCCAGGCACCTCGAGGGAAGGACCACAGTGACAACCTCATTCGGGCAGAGCACAGTGCTCGGCTACCCCCACATCGGCGCGCACCGCGAGTTGAAGAAGGCGGTCGAGGCCTACTGGGCGGGCCGGATCGACGCCGAGAAGTTGGCGGCGACCGCTGCCGCACTACGGGAGGAGGTCTGGCGGACGCTGCGCGACGCGCGCCTGGATGCGATCCCGTCGAACACGTTCTCCTACTACGACCACGTGCTCGACACGGCCGTCGCTGTCGGCGCGATCCCGCACCGGTTCGCCCGCCTCGGCCTCGGCGATCTCGACACCTACTTCGCGATGGCCCGGGGCGTCGATGCCGAGCCGGCGCTCGAACTGACGAAGTGGTTCGACACCAACTACCACTATCTGGTCCCCGAGATCGGCTCCGACACCACCTTCGCGGCGAATCCCGACAAGGCGCTGCGCGAGTACCGTGAGGTCCGCGATCTGGGAATCGACAGCCATCACCGGATCGGGGCGCATCGAGGGT
>NZ_LEKG01000194.1:0-14168 GCF_001029515.1 Micromonospora sp. RV43
GGGGTGGTCAGGGAGTGGGGGCGCCTGTGTAGAACGCGGTTACTCGGGTGCCTGCGGTTTGGGCCTGCTCGGTGGGAGTGCCGGCCTCGATGCTTGCCGTCGTCCAGCTTCTGCTGGACTCGGTGACGAAGCGCAGGCCCTCGGGTGAGGCCATCCAGTCGGCTGCGGCGGCCGGGTCGACGCCCGTGCCGTCGGTGGCGAAGTGGGAGGCCAGACCGACCAGTGCCAGGTCCCAGCCGATGCCGACCGCGCCCGGACCGTACTCGGCCCACCGCTGGTCGTCGACGTGCGCGACGTGTTCCAGCTCGAAGCGGGTACGCCCCGGTCCCGCCTCGCGCAGCCGTACCTCGATCCAGCTCACCTCGCCGCCGAACTCCCAGGTGGCGGCGAAGCCGTGCGGCGGGTCGCAGCGTTCGACGGTGCCGCTCGCGTTGCCCTCCAGCTGGTACCGGCCGCCGAGGCTCAGGTCGCCGGAGACCGGCAGGAACCAGCGGGGTATCCGTTCCGGGTTCGTGCACGCGTCGAAGACGTCGGCCACCGGCGCGTCGTACGTCTGGGCGATGGTGAGCACCCGCGCGTGCCCGGCGGGGAGCGTACGGTCGCCGATGCGGCGCTCGACGGCGCTGATCTGTCCGGTCACGTCGATCATGGTTCGGTCCTCTCGTCGTCGGTGGTGTTCTCACGCAGCCGTCGTTCGCGGCGGCCCCGGGCCAGCTCGGTGGCGAGCGCCGCCAGCGGCGGCGTCCAGAAGCGGCGGAACCCGTCCAGCCACGCGTCTATCTCGCGCAGCGGGCCGGGATCCACGGCGTAGAGGCGGCGGGTGCCCTCGGCGCGCACAGTGGCGAAGCCGTGCTCGCGCAGCACCTTGAGGTGCTGGGAGACGGCGGGCTGGCTGATGCCGAACTCGCGCCGCACGGTCTCGCCGAGCGTGCCGGCGGGCTGCTCGCCGTCCGCGAGCAGTTCCAGGATCCGGCGGCGGACCGGGTCGCCGAGAACGTCGAAGGCGTGCACGACCCCTTTGTATCAGACTCAGCTTATATAAGCGAGCGCTGACGCAGCGAGCGCTGACCCAGCGAGCGCTGACACAGTGGGCGCGCGCAACGCGGGGCGCCCGTCGCACCCGGGCGCCCCGCGTACCCCCGTGGTCAGCCGCCGAGACGGGCGGCGACGGTACGGCGCAGCTCCGGCAGGCGGTCGTGCAGCAGCCCCGGGCACTGCGTGTTGTTGAAGTCCTTGTGCCCGTAGATCTCGGTGGGTGCGATGCCGTACTGCTGGCAGGTGAACGCGCAGAACGTGACGAGGCTGTTCCAGAGCGCCTGCGGCGGCTGCACGTCCACGTAGATGCCGTCGTTCTCGATGCCGATGGCCTGGCTGTTCTGCCCGACGCAGTGCGCGCCCTGCACCATCGTCTGGCCGTGCAGCAGCGCGTAGAGGCTGCCGTGCCTGCCCTCGGTCAGGTAGCCGCCCCGGCTGTTGGTGAAGTGCTGTCCGGAGTCGAGCCAGCCGTTGCCGTCCATGTGCAGGTTCTGGATGTCGCGGGAGTTGCGGTACGCCTGGGCGAGGCTGTAGTCGGTGGTATTCGGGAACGCCGTGTGATGGACGATGATCTTGTTGGGCCGGCTGGTCACCACGCTCACCGGCGACGAGGGCGGGCGGGCGCCCCAGGTCGCGCAGTTGGCGATGGTCGGCTGGTCGACCCTGGTGGCGGCGGCCCGGGCGCCGGGGCCGGAGCCGATCTGGGTCAGCGCGCCGACGCCGGCGGCGGCACCGAGCAGGACCGCGCCGCGCAGCACGGTCCGCCGGGGTACGGGAACGGACATCGCAACCTCCTCGCGGAAGGGGAGCGCCGGATCGGCCGGTACGCCGGGCGTGGCGGGACCGGCACCGCCCGCCACGCCCGGGCCGGGGTCAGCAGGGCCCGTTGCAGGCCAGGACGCGCAGCCGGTCGAGCGAGCCGTTCCAGACGTTCTGGTCACCGGGGAAGATCCCGGAGGACGACCACTGCCAGAACGAGTACGTGCCCCAGCCAGCAGGCAGCGTGCCGACGCTGCTTGCGTACCGGGCGATCCACAGTGGGTTGTTGGCGGCGAACTGCGAGGTGTTGCCGGTGCAGGTGCTCCACCAGTCGGTGGTGGTGTAGATGGTGGCCCACCGGCCGGTGCGGGCGTAGTACTGGTTGACGAACGAGGCGATCCAGCTGCGCATCGACGCCTGGCTCAGCCCGTAGCAGGTCGCGCCGTACGGGTTGTACTCGATGTCCAGCGCGCCGGGCAGCGTCCGCCCGTCCTTCGACCAGCCGCCGCCGTGGTCGACGAAGTAGTTGGCCTGGGTGGCGCCGCTCGTGGTGTCGGGGCGGGCGAAGTGGTACGAGCCGCGGATCATCCCGACGTTGTACGAGCCGTTGTACTGCTGGGCGAAGTACGGGTTGGTGTAGTACGTGCCCTCGGTCGCCTTGACGTACGCGAACCGGGCGCCGTTGGCCCACGCCCCGGACCAGTTCACGTTGCCCTGGTGGCTGGACACGTCCATGCCGGGCAGTCCGGCCGGGGCGGCGCCGGCGGGGGCCGCCCCGGACAGGGTCGCGGCGGCGACGGTGACGGTGGCGAGCAGCGCGGCTCCGGCCGCGCGCAGCGCCGATCGGATCGAACTGTGCATCTGTCCTCCCTGGGGGTTGCCGCGCTCCGGCGGCGGGAGTATGACGAAAGGAACTGTCGTCATTAGGTCACAGGGCGGAGAAACTTTTCAATAGATTGCATCGAAGAATCTCACTGGACAAGGCGCTCAGCCGAGCTGGGCGAGCGCCTCGGCGGCGGCACGCTCGCCGGCGGTCACCGCGCCCTCCAGGTAGCCACTCCAGCGGGTCGCGGTCTCGGTGCCGGCCCAGTGCACCCGGCCCACCGGCGTCCGCAACTCGGGGCCGTACGCACACCACGCGCCGGGCGGCAGCACTCCGCAGAAGCAGCCGCGCGTCCACTCGTCGGCCGACCAGTCGTACTCGACGAGGTCGTCGGGGTGCGCGGCGGCCGGGCCGAAGACCGCGGCGAGCGCCTCGCACAGCGCGTCCCGGCGCGCGTCCTCCGGCAGCCGGCGCAGCGCTCGGGCCTGCGCGCCGTAGCTGAACGCGGTGAGCACCCCGCCCGGCGCGTCCGGCAGCGAGTTGTCCACCGTCTCGGTGAGCGGCCCGGTGTCGGTGCTGGACACGCCGGAGCGGCCGTCGGCCCGCCAGAACGGCTCCGGATAGAGCGCGTGCACCTTGAGCGCCACACCCATCGGCATCCGCTGGGTCAGTCCGTCGCGCAGCGGCGGCAGCGGCGGGTCGTACCGGATCCGCCCGGCCAGCGTCGGCGCCAGCGCGATCACCACCGCGTCGCCGCGGTACGTCTCGCCGCCGGCGCGCACCCGCACGCCGTCGCCGTCCTGCGCGACGCCGTCCACCGGGGCGCGCAGGCACAGGCTCCCCGGCGGCAGCGCGGCGGCCATCCGCTCGGCCAGCGCGGCCGGACCACCGACCAGCCGGTCCTGCTGGGCGCCACCGGCCATGCGCAGCAGCGACCCGGTGCCGCCGCCGCTGCGCAGGTAGAACAGCATGTGCAGCAGCGAGACCTCGTCCGGTGAGGCGGCCAGCAGCCCACCGGCGAGCATCCGGCCCGCGTACCCGGCGGTGACCGGGTCGGCAGCGCTCGCGTCGAGCCAGCCGCCGAACGTGATCCGGTCCCACCGTGCCGCCTCGGCGGCCCGCCACGGCGCGGCCGGGTCGAGCCCGCCCGCCATCTCGTCGAGCGTGCCCAGCAGCGCGGACAGCCCGGGCGGCTCGCCGGTGGCCGGGCGTCCGCCGAGCAGCAGCGCCGCCGCGCCGTGCGCGGGGGAGGAGAACGTGGTCAGGCCGTACGCGGCGACGAGCGCGTACATCCGGTCCTGGGTCGGGCCGATCCACTGCGCGCCGAGGTCCAGCCAGCCGCCGCCGGGCAGCGGGCGGCTCAGCGTCCGGCCGCCCACCCGGTCCCGGGCCTCCAGCACCCGCACCTCGGCGCCCGCCGCGTCCAGCGCGAGCGCGCAGGCCAGACCGGAGAACCCGGCGCCCACGACGACGATCCGGTGACGGCGCACGCGGCGGCGTACCCCGCTCCCGGCCGGATTCACCCGGCCCGGCGTGTCGAAACGGGCATCAGTCGTTCGTGTGGAGGGTGAGAGGGCGGCGCGGGGCCGTCCGGTGACGAGGAGAAGCCGATGAAGCAGTACCTGATCAGCATGTACCAGCCGGCCGGCGAGGGCCGCCCGGACCCGGAGTTCCTGGCCGGGGTGATGCGCGAGGTCGAGGCCATCGGCCGTGACCTGCGGGAGGCGGGGTGCTGGGTGTTCGGCAACGGCCTGCACGACCCGCAGACCGCCACCGTGCTGCGCCCGGCCGGGGACGAGGTGCTGGTCACCGACGGGCCGTTCGCCGAGGGCAAGGAGTACCTGGGCGGCGTCACCATCATCCGGGCGCCCGACCTGGACGCCGCGCTGGACTGGGGCCGCCGGTACGCCCTCGCCACCACGCTGCCGATCGAGGTCCGCCCGTTCCAGGGCGAGGGATGACCGACGTCGAACGCGTCTTCCGGGCCGAGTACGGCCGCGCGGTTGCCGTCCTGGTCCGTCTCCTCGGCGACATCGACCTCGCCGAGGAGGCGGTCCAGGAGGCGTTCACTGTCGCCGTGTCGCGGTGGGCCGCCGACGGGCCGCCGCCCAGCCCGGCCGGCTGGATCATCACCACCGCCCGGAACCGGGCGGTCGACAGGTTGCGGCGCGAGGCGACCCGGGCGGCCCGGCACGCCGAGGCCGCCCTGCTGCACGCCGCCGACCCGCCCGCCGAGGAGGGGCCCGTGCCCGACGACCGCCTGCGCCTGATCTTCACCTGCTGCCACCCGGCGCTCGCCGCTCCCGCCCGGGTGGCGTTGACGCTTCGCCTGCTCGGTGGCCTGAGCACCGCCGAGATCGCGCGGGCCTTCCTGGTGCCGGAGCCCACCATGTCGCAGCGCCTGGTCCGGGCCAAGGCGAAGATCCGCGACGCCGGTATCCCGTACCGGGTGCCGCGCGACGCGGACCTGCCGGACCGGCTGCGCGGGGTGCTGGCAGTGGTGTACCTGATCTTCAACGAGGGGCACACGGCGAGCGCGGGGGAGCGGCTGGGCCGCGCCGAGCTGGGCGCCGAGGCGATCCGGCTGGGCCGCCTGCTGGTGACGCTGATGCCGGACGAGCCGGAGGCGCTCGGTCTGCTCGCGCTGATGCTGCTCACCGAGGCGCGCCGCGCCGCCCGGACCGGCCCGGGCGGGGTGCCGGTGTCGCTGTCCGAGCAGGACCGCGGCAGGTGGGACCGGGAGCTGATCGCGGAGGGACAGGACCTGGTCCGCCGGTGCCTGCGCCGGGACCGGCCCGGGCCGTACCAGATCCAGGCCGCGATCGGCGCTGTGCATGCGGACGCGCCCACCGCCACCGTCACCGACTGGACCCAGATCCTCGCGCTCTACGACCAGCTCGCCGCCGTCGCGCCCGGGCCGGTGGTGGCGCTGAACCGGGCGGTCGCGCTGGCCGAGGTACGCGGACCGGCGGCGGGACTGGCCGAGGTGGAGCGTCTGGACCTGGCCGGTTACCACGTGTGGCACGCGATCCGGGCCGACCTGCTGCGCCGGCTGGACCGTCCGAAGCAGGCACGGGTCGCGTACGACGCGGCGATCGCCGGCACCGGCAACGCGGCGGAGCAGACGTTCCTGCGCCGCGCCCGCGACCGCATGCCGGGATGATCGCACCGACCGTGCACGTAGGAGGCCGGTAACCCCGGGAAGCGAGCGGTGATCGTCGGGGCCATTGACGCGGCGGCAGAGAAAAGTACACTCCCGGTGTAATTAGTTTTTCCGTGCTCCGTCGACCGGCACGAGGTGACGATGAGCCCACCGGCCACAGCCGCCGACGAACCGGGCCTGGCGCTGCACCACGTCGGCGTACGCTTCGGCGGCCTGGTCGCCCTCGACGACGTCTCGCTGCGGGTGCCGCCCGGCCGGATCGTCGGCGTGATCGGCCCCAACGGCGCCGGCAAGACCACGCTGTTCAACGTGGTCTGCGGCTTCGTCCGGCCGACCGAGGGTTCACTCACCCTCGACGGCCGGTCGTTCCGGCCCCGCCCGCACGCCCTCACCCGGCTCGGCATCGCCCGCACGCTCCAGGGCGTCGGCCTGTTCGCCGGGCTGAGCGTGCTGGAGAACGTGGTCGCAGGCGCCAGCCACACCGCCCGCGCCGGATTCGCCGCCGCCTTGTTCGGCCTGCCCCGCAGCGACCGGGACGAGCGGCGGCTGCGCGTCCGGGCCCTGGACCTGCTCACCGAGCTGGGCGTCGAGAAGTACGCCGGCGCGGCGCCCGCCACCCTGCCCTACCCGGTGCGCAAGCGGGTCGCGCTGGCCCGCGCGCTGATCGCCCGGCCCCGGCTGCTGCTGCTCGACGAACCAGCCGGCGGTCTCGGCGCCGACGACGTGGCCGAGCTGGCCGACCTGGTCCGCGCGCTGCCCGACCGGGAGGACGGCTGTGCCGTGCTGCTCGTCGAGCACCACATGGACCTGGTCATGTCCGTCTGCCAGGAACTGGTGGTGCTCGACTTCGGCAAGGTGATCGCGGCCGGGCCGCCGGATCGCATCCGCGACGACCCCCGGGTCACCGAGGCGTACCTGGGCGCGGACGTGCCCGCCGAGCCGACCGGGAGCGCGTCGTGACAGCCGTGCTGGAGGTGGAGGCGCTCAGCTGCGGCTACGGACCCGTGCCGGTGCTGCGCGACGTCGCGTTCACCGTCCCGGCCGGCACCGTCACCGCCGTCCTCGGCGCCAACGGCGCGGGCAAGACCACGCTGCTGCGTACCCTCTCGGGTCTGCTGCGGCCCACCGGCGGCCGCGTCCGGTACGCGGGCGAGGACCTGCGCGGCGTCCGGGTGGAACACCTGGTCCGGCGCGGCCTGGCGCACGTGCCGGAGGGGCGCGGCGTGGTCACCGAGCTGACAGTGGCGGAGAACCTGCGCCTGGGCGGGCTGTGGCGGCGCGACCGGGCCGATGCCCGGCGCGCGCTCGACGAGGTGTACGAGCTGTTCCCCGCCCTGGCCCGCCGCCGCGACCACGCCGGGCACCAGCTCTCCGGCGGCGAGCGGCAGATGCTCGCGATCGGCCGGGCGCTGATCGCCCGGCCCCGGCTGCTGCTGCTCGACGAGCCGTCGCTCGGGCTGGCGCCCAAGGTGGCCGCGCAGATCATGGCGCTGCTGCGGCGGCTGCGCGACGAACGGGGGCTCACCGTGCTGCTCGTCGAGCAGAACGTGCGCACCGCGCTGTCAGTCGCCGACCAGGGCATCGTCATGTCGCTCGGGCGGGTGGTGACGGCCGCGCCGGCCGCCCGGCTGCGCGACGACGACCAGCTCCGGCACGCGTACCTCGGATTCTAGGAAGGGGTCGCGGATGGAGCGGTTCTGGTTCCTCACCTTCGACGGGCTCGCCGCCGGGGCGGTCTACGCGGCGTTCGCGCTCGCGCTCGTGCTCATCTGGCGGGCCGCCCGGGTGGTCAACTTCGCCCAGGGTGCGATGGCCGTGGCCACCGCCTACGTCGGGTACGCGGTCGTCTCCGCCACCGGCTCGTACTGGCTGGGCCTGGCCGCCGCGATCCTGTCCGGGCTGGCCCTGGGCGCGCTCGTGGAGCGGGTGCTGATGCGGTTCGCCGGCCCGGGCGGCCCGCTCAACCAGGTGATCGTCGCGCTCGGGCTGGTGCTGGTCATCCAGGCGGTGCTCGGCATGGTCTTCGGCAACGACTACCGGCCCGCACCGGCGCCGTTCGACACCGATGCGCTCACCATCGGCGGGGTGGCCGCGCTGTCCCCGTACGACCTGTGGGTGCTCGGCGCGGCGCTGACTGTGGTGGCGCTGCTCGCGCTGCTGTTCACCCGTACCCCCGTGGGCCTGCGGATGCGGGCCGCCGCCTTCGCGCCAGAGGTGTCCCGGCTGCTCGGCGTCAGCGTCGGCCGGATGCTCACGCTGGGCTGGGCGCTCGCCGCCGGGGTCGGCGCGCTCGCCGGGATGCTCGTCGTCCCCACCGGACTCGGCCTGCACTCGCACGCCATGGACCTGGTCTTCGTGGTCGCGTTCACCGCCGCCGTGGTCGGCGGCCTGGACAGCCCTGTGGGCGCGGTGGTGGGCGGCCTGCTGGTCGGCCTGATCCTGTCCTACGTCACCGGCTACCTGGGACCGGACACCACCCCGCTGGCCGTCCTGGTGCTGCTGCTGTCTGTCCTGCTGGTCCGCCCCGGCGGGCTCTTCTCCGCGGCGAGAGCGAGGCACGTGTGACGAGCACCCCCACCGAGATCGCGCCCGCCGCGCCGTCCCCGCTGCGGCGGCTGCTTCCCGGCGCCCCCGCCGGACGTGAGGCGCGCGGCTCCACGCTGCTGCGCCACCTGGCCGTGGCCGTGTTCGCCGGCACGCTCGTCGTGCTGGTGACCAACCAGCTCGCGCCGTACCAGAACCTCCAGGTGGCGCGCGTCTGCGCGTTCCTCTGCGTCACCGCCGGGCACACCGTCCTGGTCGGACTCAACGGCCAGCTCTCGCTCGGGCACGGCGCGCTGATGGCCACCGGCGCATACACCGTGGCGCTGACCCAGCAGGCACTCGACGAGCGGGCGGTACGCGGCTGGTGGGCGCTGCCCGCGTCGCTGCTCGTCGCCGTCGCGGTGACAGCGCTCGGCGGGCTGGTCGTCGGGCTCGCCGCGGCCCGGCTGCGCGGCCCCTACCTGGCCGGCGTGACGCTCGCGGTGGCGACGCTCGTCCCGGCGGTCACCACGATCTTCACCGGCGTGTTCAACGGCGAGCAGGGGCTGCGGTTCCCGGCGCAGACGCCACCGGCGGCGCTCGGCGCCTACTTCCAGCCGGAACGCTGGCTGGCCTGGATCGCGCTGGCCGCCGCGCTGCTCACCATGCTGCTGCTGGCCAACCTGGTACGCAGCCGCTTCGGCCGGTCGCTGCGGGCGGTCCGCGACGACGAGGTCGCGGCCCGGCTCGCCGGCATCCCGGTGGCCCGCACGCAGGTGCTCGCGTTCGTGGTGAGCGCCGCCTGCGCGGGCCTCGGCGGCGGCGTGTACGCCATGCTCACCGCCACTGTCGCACCCGGCAAGTTCCCGCTGGACCTGTCGCTGTTCCTGCTCATGGCGATCGTGATCGGCGGGCTGGGCAGCCTGGCCGGCGCGGTCTGGGGAGCGGTGCTGCTGGTCGCGCTCCAGGACCTGCCCGGCCTGCTCACCGAACACCTCAGCCTCTCCGCCGGGCTGGCCCAGCGGCTGGAGGGCAACCTCGCGCTCGCAGTGTTCGGCCTGATCCTCATCGTCGTCATGCTCGCCGCCCCGGGCGGCCTCCAGGGCGGGGTGCGTGCCGTCGGCGCCCGCCTGCGCAGGGCCGTCCGCCGTCGTCCCGCCACCCGCCGGTCGCCGGACCGCTGACCTCACCGGTTCCACCCACCGTTCGCACCGTCGCACCGGAATGGAGAACCATGCGCCCCACCACCCGCCGCGTTCTCGCGGCCGCCGCCGGCCTGGCCCTGCTGGCCGCGTTGCCGGCCTGCGCCGACGACGAGAAGCAGGCCGCCGAGAACGTCCCCGGCGTCAGCGACTCCGAGGTCGTCATCGGCACCCACCAACCGCTCACCGGACCGGCCGCGCCCGGCTACTCGAAGATCTCCGCCGCCACCAAGGCGTACTTCGAGCACGTCAACAGCAAGGGCGGCGTGCACGGCCGGAAGATCGTCTACAAGGTCATGGACGACGGCTACAATCCCGCCAACACCGAGAACGTGGTCCGCAAGCTGGTGCTCGACGACAAGGTCTTCGCGCTGCTCGGCGGCCTCGGCACGCCGACGCACACGAACGTGCTGGAGTTCGTCAAGACGCAGAAGGTGCCGGACCTGTTCGTCTCCTCCGGCAGCCGCAACTGGAACCAGCCGGACAAGTACCCGACGACGTTCGGCTGGCAGCCCGACTACACGGTCGAGGGCAAGATCCTGGCCAGCTACGTCAAGCGGGAGTTCCCCGGCGCGAAGGTCTGCCACTTCGGGCAGAACGACGACTTCGGGCGGGACTCGCTGGCCGGGGTCGAGCAGGTCCTCGGCCCGGTCGCGGCGAAGCAGACGTACACCACCACGAACCAGCAGGTCGGCCCGGCGATCGGGGCGCTGCGCGCGGCCGGCTGCCAGGTGGTCATCTCGGCGACCATCCCCGGCTTCACCGCGCTCGCCATGGGCCAGGCCGCCGGGCAGGGCTTCAAGGCGCAGTGGGTGGTCTCCAACGTGGGCGCGGACTACACCACGCTGTCGGCCCAGCTCGGCGACAAGAAGGTGATCCTCGAAGGCATGATCGCCGACAACTACCTGCCGATGGTGGGCGACACCGCGAACCCGTGGATCCAGGAGTTCACCAAGATCCACCAGAAGTACAACGCGGGCAACCCGGTCGACGGCAACGCCATCTACGGCTACTCGATGGCGTACACGTTCGTCCAGGCGATGCTCGCCGCCGGGCCCGACCCCACCCGGGAGAAGCTGGTCGAGGCCGTGCGCAAGGGCGGCTTCCGCGGCCCGGGCCTGACCCCCTTCCGGTACGCCGAGGGCGTGCACGCCGGCTACGGCGGTGTCCGGCTGACCAAGGTGAGCAACGGCGCGCAGGCGTACTTCGGTCCCGCGTACACCACCGACGACGGCGACGGCGCGATCACCGAGTTCACCGAGCCGCCGACGAACCCGCCGGCGGACGCCGTTCCGACGTCCTGACCGCCGTGCTGCCGCCGGGCGGCCGGGTGCCGGTCGCCCGGCGGCACGCACGTAGAGTGGCCGCCGGCAGACGAGCAACAGGAGAGCCCGTACCCATGATCGAGCTGGAGACCGACCCGCCGGAGCGGGTGGACGGCCGGGCGGCGCGGGCCGAGCGGACCCGGGCCGCGATCGTGGAGGCGCACCTGGCCCTGATCGACTCCGGTGACCTGCGGCCCACCGGGGAACGGATCGCCGAGCGGGCCGGGGTGTCGCTGCGCACGCTCTGGACCAACTTCAAGGACATGGAGACGCTGTTCGCCGCGACCGGACGGCGGGTCGGCGAGCGGCAGGCCACGCTCTGGCAGCCCGTGTCGCCGGAACTGCCGCTGACCGCCCGGATCGCCGCGTTCTGCGACCAGCGCGCCCGGCTGCTGGAGGTGCTGGCGCCCTCGGCCCGTGCGTCGGCGCTGCGGGAGCCGTTCTCCCCGCAGTTGCGGCGCAACCGGGAGGCGGCCATCGCCCGGGTACGCCAGGAGATCGAGTCGGTGTTCGGCGCGGAGCTGGCACACGCCGGGCCGGGCCGGGAGCAGTTGCTCGACGCGCTCACCGTGGCCGGCACCTGGTCGGCGTGGTCGATGATGCGTGACTCGATGGGGCTCGACGTCGACGCGGCCCGCGCGGTGATGGCCCGTACGCTCGGCGCGTTGCTGGTCGACGCGATCGCCGCCGGCCTGCGCTGACGCTTCCGGCGGCCGGTCTTCCGGCCGACTTGGCACCGACGGCCGCCGTCCGCGCCGGTCCAGGTGGCCGGCCCTCGTTCAGTCCTCGCGCAGCAGGCGAAGGATGCGGGTCAGTTCGGCCCGGTCGTCCGGTGCGAGCGCGCCGAAGAACCGTTCCGCCTCGGTGGCCCGCGCCTGCCGGATCGCGGTGCCCACCCGCTCGCCCTCGGCGGTGGGGGCGACCAGCGTGGCCCGCCTGTCGCCCGGGTCGGGCCGTCGCTCGACCAGGCCCCGCTCCTGCAACCCGTCGACCACCTCGGTGGCCGAGCGCGGCGCGATGCGAAGGTGCTCGGCGAGCGCGCCGGGCCGCAGCGCGCCGTGACGCATCAGCACGCCCAGCGCCCGCGCCTGCCCGGGGCTGATCTCCCACGGCTCCAGCGCGCGCTTGGTCTGGTGCCGCAGGCGGCGGGTCACCGCCCAGAACGTCTCGGCCAGGCTCTCGTCGCTGCCGTTCACGGGGAATACGGTAACAGGCTTTCGTGTTGTTCCCTCATGTTGAGGTAACCTCAGCATTCTCCCCTGCACGAGGAGCACAGTTGGATCGCATCCCCGACGGCCGCCGTGACGGCCGGACCGTTTCCCCCGCCGAGAAGGCCCAGGCCCGTGAGGTGTCCCTGCGCCGGATCGGCGGCCTGTTCACCGCCCACCGCGGCCCGCTCGCCACAGTGGTGGCGATCATCGTGGCGTCCTCGATCATCGCGATGGCCACACCGTTCCTGCTGCGTACCGTGATCGACAGGGCCCTGCCCGAGCGTGACCTGACCCTGCTGGCCTGGCTGGTCGCGGGCATGGTCGCGGTCGCAGCGGTCACCGCGGTGCTCGGCGTCGCGCAGACCTGGATCTCCACCCGCGTCGGCCAGGAGGTCATGCACCGGCTGCGCGCCGACGTCTTCGCCCACCTCCAGCGCCAGTCGATCGGCTTCTTCGTGCGCACCCGCACCGGCGAGGTCCAGTCGCGCATCACCAACGACATCGGCGGCATGCAGGCGGTGGTCACCTCCACCGCCACCTCGATCGCCGCCAACCTCACCACAGTGGTCGCCACCACCATCGCCATGCTGGCGCTGAGCTGGCGCCTCACCCTCGTCTCGGCGGTCGTGCTGCCGCCCGCGCTCTGGCTCACCCGCCGGGTCGCCCGGCTACGCCGGGAGATCACCGCCCAGCGCCAGCGCGAACTGGCCGACCTCACAGTGACCATCGAGGAAGGGCTGTCGGTCAGCGGCGTACGGCTGGCCAAGACGCTCGGCACCGGCCCGGCCCTGGTCGACCGGTTCACCGCCTCCTCGGCCCGCCTGGTCGACCTGGAACTGCGCTCGGAACTCGCCGGCCGCTGGCGGATGGCCGCCATGAGCATCGTCTTCGCCGCCATCCCCGCGGTGATCTACCTGAGCGCCGGCCTGCCCGGCACCGCCGGCACGCTCACCATCGGCACGCTCGTCGCGTTCACCGCGCTCCAGGGCAACCTGTTCCGGCCGCTGATGGGCCTGCTCAACGTCGGCGTCACGCTCACCGCGTCGCTGGCGCTGTTCGCCCGCATCTTCGAATACCTCGACCTGCCCGTCGAGGTCGCCGAGCCGGCCCGCCCGGTCCCGCTCGACCCGGCCACCGCCCGCGGCCACCTGCGCGTCGAGGACGTCACCTTCAGCTACCCGGGCAGCGACACCGCCGCCCTCGCCGGCGTCAGCCTGGACGTCCCGGCCGGCACCAGCCTCGCCCTGGTGGGGGAGACCGGCTCCGGCAAGAGCACGCTCGCCGCGCTGATCAGCCGGCTGCACGACCCGGACGCCGGCCGCATCACGATCGACGGGATCGACCTGCGCGACCTGCGCCCGGCCGACCTGGCCGCCGTCGTGGGCGTGGTCAGCCAGGAGACGTACCTGCTGCACGGCACCGTGCGGGACAACCTCCGGTACGCGCGCCCGGACGCCACCGACACCGAGATCGAGGCCGCCGCCCGCGCCGCCCGCATCCACGACCTCGTCAGCGCGCTGCCCGACGGGTACGACACCATGGTCGGCTCGCGCGGCCACCGGTTCTCCGGCGGCGAGCAGCAGCGCCTGGCGATCGCCCGGACCCTGCTGCGCGACCCGCGGATCCTGGTGCTGGACGAGGCGACGAGCGCGCTGGACACCGAGACCGAGCGCGCGGTCCAGCGGGCGCTGGACGAGCTGGCCCGGGGCCGCACCGTGGTGACCATCGCGCACCGGCTCTCCACTGTTCGCGACGCCGACCGTATCGCCGTGCTCGACCACGGCCGGATCGTCGAATCCGGCACCCACGACGCACTGCTGGACCGGCGCGGCCGCTACGCCGCCCTGGTCGGCTGAGCGTAGGAAAGTGACCACCGCCGCCCGGTGGCGCGTGCCGGCGCTGCGCACGACCGCTGTCGTCGCCGGGGCGATGCTGGGCGTGTAGCAGCCCGCGCAGGCCGCCCGGGCAGAAACGCCCGCCCCCGAGAAGGCCGCCGTCCCGGGCTGACCGTCCCGGCTCAGACCTGGGGCGGTTCCGGCTCGCCCGGGCGGGGCCGCTGTCCCGGGGCCGGGCGCGGCGCGGGCGGGGGGAGCAGCGGCTCCAGCGGGGTGAACGACTCCACCGGTC